>NZ_JAYGGQ010000011.1:0-191632 GCF_034931225.1 Sinomonas terricola | reverse complement strand
GCATTCCGATCACCCGAGACACGCCATTCCGATGACCCGAGACACCCCATTCCGATGTCCTGAACCAGCACACTGTCCCCGCAACCAATCGGAGGCCCCGGATCCAGTGGATCCGGGGCCTTTTGCATGCCTCCTGGCAGCTCACCCCATCGCCGCGGCCCGCCCCGCCACCCGCCCGGAGAACAGGCACCCGCCGAGGAACGTGCCCTCGAGGGCGTTGTAGCCCATGAGCCCGCCACCGCCGAACCCCGCGGCCTCGCCCGCCGCAAACAGTCCCGGCACGGGCCGCCCGACCCCCGACGCGTCCGGCGCCGCAAGGCACCGTCCCGAGAGATCGGTCTCGAGGCCGCCGAGCGTCTTGCGCGTGAGGATGTTGAGCCGGACGGCGATGAGGGGGCCGGCGGCCGGATCGAGGATGCGGTGCGGGGCAGCCACACGAATGAGCCGGTCCCCCCGGTATCGGCGGTGGCCGCGCAGGAACATGACCTGGGCGTCCTTGCCGAACGGATTCTCGACCTCCCGGTCCCTCGCCTCGAGCACCGCGCGCAGCCCCGCCTCGGTCAGAAGCCCCGGCTCCCCGACGCGGTTCATCCCCTCGACGAGCTCGCCGAGCGCCGGCGCGACCACGAAGTCCTCGCCGTGCCGCAGGAACGCGTCGACCGGCCCCGGCGCCCCGCCGCGCACGCGCCCCAACAAGAGCCGCACGTCCTTCCCGGTGAGGTCCGGGTTCTGCTCCGAGCCCGAGAGGGCGAACTCCTTCTCGACGATCCTCTGCGTGAGCACGAACCACGAGTAGTCGTACCCCGTGCCCCGCAAGTGCTTGAGCGTCCCGAGCGTGTCGAACCCCGGGAAATACGGTGGGGGGAGCCGCCGCCCGGTCGCGTCGAGCCACACCGACGAAGGCCCGGGCAGGATCCGGATCCCGTGGTTCTCCCAGACCGGATCCCAATTCCGCAGGCCCTCGACGTAGTGCCACATCCGGTCGCCGTTGATCATCCGGCCGCCGGCCTCGGCCGCGATCCCCAGCATGCGCCCGTCCACGTGCGCAGGCACCCCGGCGACCATGGTCGACGGCGGAGTACCGAGCCGTGCGGGCCACATCCGGCGAACCAGCTCGTGATTCCCGCCGATCCCGCCGGAGGCGACGACGACGGCGGAAGCCCGCAGCTCGACGTCGCCCGTCACCGCCCGCGATGTCGCCGCGCCCCGCCGCGCCGTCGTCGGCTCGAGGACCGCACAACGCACGCCGACGACGGCGCCGCCCTCCGTGAGCAGCTCGTCGACCCGGTGCCGGAACAGGAGGCGGACCCGCCCGGCGTCGGCGTGGTCGAGCACGCGCCGGACGAACGGCTCGAGGACGCCGGGCCCCGTGCCCCACGTGACGTGGAAGCGAGGCACCGAATTCCCGTGGCCGTCGGCCCGCCCGTCGCCGCGCTCGGCCCAGCTGACCACGGGGAAGAAGCGAACGCCCAGGCCGTGGAGCCACGCCCGCTTCTCCCCCGCGGCGAAGTCGAGATACGCCTCGGCCCAGCGCCGTGGCCAGTGGTCCTCGGGCCGGTCGAACTGGGCGCTGCCCGCCCAGTCCTGCCCGGCAAGCTCACGCGAATCGCGGACGCCCATGCGCCGCTGCTCGGGCGAATCCACGAGGAAGAGCCCGCCGAGAGACCAGAACGCCTGCCCGCCAAGCGACTGCTCGCCCTCCTGGTCGACGACAATCACGCGCCTCCCGGCGTCGGCGGCCTCAGCGGCGGCGACAAGCCCCGCGAGCCCGGCCCCGACCACGATGACATCGCTGTCGAAGGAATTCCGTGCGTCCATAGGCTTCCCTTCCGTCGGCGTCACAGTCGGCGTCACAGATCAGCCTTCCCGGCCGGGACAAGGGAGTCAACGCGTCGCATACTCATGCCATGGACTCGTGCTGCGGCGGCCCCCTCGAACCCGGACGCGATCATGGATACGACGCGATCTTCGACTCGCGCTTCTCGGGCGCGATCGCCAAGCGCTATGGCCAGCGGGGGCTGCGTGCGCCCGAGCGCCGGATCGTGGACTTCCTTGCGGGGACCGGGATCGACGGGGCGACGGTGCTCGAGGTCGGCGGGGGCGTGGGCGAGATCCAGCTCGAGCTTCTCAAGCGCGGCGCGGCCCGGGCGGTGAACCTCGAGCTGTCCGGCGGATACGAGGAGGACGCCCTGCGGCTCATCGAGCAGGCCGGGTTCGGCGGGCGGATCGAACGCCGGCTGGGCGTGGACCTCGCCGAGGAGGGCCACGGCATCGAGGCGGCCGACGTCGTCGTCCTCCACCGAGTGGTGTGCTGCTACGCGGACTACGCCAAGCTCCTCACGGCGGCGGCGGGGCACGCTCGGCGCGCGCTCGTCTTCAGCTACCCGACGGCCAACCTCCCCTCGCGCGCGTTCATCAGGCTCATGAACGCGCTGATTGCGGCGTCGGGCCGCTCCTTCCGCGGCTTCATCCATCCGCCCGCGGCGATGATCGACGTCCTGCGCAGCCAGGGGCTCGAACCGTCGTTCCGCTGGAACAGCCCCGTGTGGCATGTCGTGGGGGCCGTGCGGAACAGCTAGCTCGCCAAGCACGCGGCAAGGCTTTGCCGAGCAATCCCGAAGGATCCCGGCCGCGCGCCGGTGCCGCCCCTAGCGTGATGTTGGAGGCCCGTTGGGGCCAAGGACTACGCGGGATCTGGATCCGGGGTGGGCTCGATGATGAATCGCTGGCTGGCGCACGAGCGCCGGAATCACGAGGCTCCCCGGGGCCGCGACGACCCGAGCCACGACGAGCTGGGCCGCGACGAGTTCGGCCGGGTCGGTGACGACGCCGAGCCGGGGCCGCTCGACACGGCCCCGACGCCGCGCGGCGCATCCGACGGCGCGACGACGGAGGTGGGCCGGGCCAGCCCACCGCCGTCGAACGTCTCCCCCAGGAGCTGACGTCAGGAAACGCGGCTCGCGAGGATCTCCTCCGCCACGCGGCGGCCCATGCGGAGCGCGCCGTCCACGTGCTGGTACCCCTCCGAGGCGATATCCGAGCACGCGAAGTGGATCGGGCCCACGGGCGTGCGCTGGTTTGCGCCGTAGCGGGAGAGCCCGCCGAGGTCGAAGCTCGCGGCGTACGCGCCGCGGGTCCACTCCTCGGAGCCCCAGTCGGACTCGTAGTAGACCTCGGCGTCGAGCGCCTCGGGGCCGAGGTAGTGCGCGATCGAGCCGAGGATCTTCGCCTTCCGCTCCTCGGCGCTCAGCGTGAACACGGCGTCGGCGTTTTCGTCGGACACGAAGCCCACGAGGGTGCCGCGCTCGTCGCCGTAGTTCGTGTTGTCGTAGACCTCCTGCACGAGCTGGCCCACGCCGAAGCACGTCCCCGAGAGCCCGGCCTCGCGCCAGAACGGGCGATCGTAGACCGCGTGGACCTTGATGACGAGGCCCATCGAGAGGTGCTGGTGCAGCTGGTGTTGGAGGCGCGGCAGCGGCGGCTCGTAGGAGATGCGGCTGTAGAGCGTCGGAGGGACCGCGAGGATCGCGCGGCGCGCGGTGACCCGCACGCCGTCGGCCTCCGCGCGCACGCCGTCCACACCCCACGCGAGGGTGCGCACCGGGGCGTTGAGGACGACGGCGCCGCCCAGCTCCGCGGCCATCGCGAGGCTCACGGACTGCATGCCGCCCACAACGCGGCGGTCGAGGATGAAGTCCTCGTCGAGGAGGTTGCTGAACGAGCCGGCCGACGCGGCCATGAGGACGGCCTGGAGCGCGGAGAACGCGTGGGCTGGCTTGGTCAGCATCGCGCCTGCGATGAACATGCCGATGATCTCGCACGCGTCCTCGTCCGCGGACTGGGCGCGGAGCCAGTGGTGGAACGAGATGGTGTCGAGCTCACGGGCCTTCGGATGGGCCCAGGGCTCCTCGGGGCCGATCTCGGTGGCGAGCTGGTCGAGGATGGCCGTGATCCGGTCGACTTCCGCGACCGTGCCCGGCGAGACCGGGAAGTCCGCGCCCGAGTAGACCGTGCGGGCTCCGTCAGCGGCGACGAACACGCTCTGGCCCTCGCGGTGCCGCTGGTACGTCTCCTTGCCGAGCTCCTCGACGAGGGCCAGGAGCTCGGTCTGGTCCGGGCTGATCCACTGGCCACCGATCTCAAGCCACGCGCCGTCGACCGTATCGCTCCACGTGCGGCCGCCCACGCGGTCGCGTGCCTCGAGCACCACCACTTTCTCGCCTGCTCTCGCGAGGGTCCGCGCGGCCATGAGGCCAGCCGGGCCGGCTCCGACGACGACGACGTCGGCCTCGAGTTCTCGTTTCTCAGCTCCCATGCTGATTCCTTTCGTGACGGGGCGACGCCCCTGTGTGGTGCACGTCTCTTAATGAATATAGTTCATTTATGCTTCTTGGCAAGAGGTGGAGGGGACCTGGCGGACCGAAGGTGCCCGGCGGCCGGGGTGTGTGCGCCGTCACTTGACTGTGGGATGGGTCACTGCTCTAATAAACGAACGCCATTCATTTATGGACGTCCTCAGACCTTCACCTCAGACCTCTTCAGCCGAAGGACACCCCTATGCACGAGATCCTTGCCCTGCAGCCCCCGGTGTCGTGGGCCCGCACGAGCAACGCGGCCGAAGGCCGCAACCAGCGCGAAGGCCGCAACCAGCGCGAAGGCCGCAACCAACGCGAAGGCCGCAACCAGCGCAGAGCCCCGCTCCGCGTGGCCCTCGTCCAGCACCGCTGGCACGACAACCCGGCAGACACCGAAGCGGAGCTCGCCGAAGGCATCCGCCGCGCAGCCGAACACGGCGCGAAGATCGTCTTCCTCCCCGAACTCACCCTCTCGCGCTACCCCGCGGACACACTCCCCGACTACACGCCGAGCAGCATCGCCGAGGACCTCGAGACCGGCCCGACCCTCGCGTTCGCGCGCCGGGCCGCGCTGGAGCACGGCCTCTGCGTCCACGCGAGCCTGTACCGCAAGGGCGCGGCAGGCGACGACCGCGGCTACAACACTGCGATCCTCGTGGGCCCCGACGGCACGCTTCTCGCCGCGACGGACAAGCTCCACATCCCCGTGACCGAGGGCTATTACGAGGACAAGTTCTTCCACCAGGGCCCCCAGCCCGGGCAGCCGCAGGCCGCCAACAACGGCTACCCCGTGCACGCCCCCGCCGAGCTCGACGGCGCCCGACTCGGCCTCCCGACGTGCTGGGACGAGTGGTTCCCCGAGCTCGCCCGCGTCTACTCCCTCAACGGCGCGGACATCCTCGCCTACCCGACGGCGATCGGCTCCGAGCCCGGCCACCCGGACTTCGACACCGAGCCGCTGTGGCGCCAGGTCATCGTGGGCAACGGCATCGCGAACGGCCTGTTCATGGTCGTCCCGAACCGCTGGGGCAGCGAGGGCCTCGTGACGTTCTACGGCTCGTCCTTCATCTCCGACCCGTACGGCCGCATCCTGGCCCGCGCCCCGCGCGAGGGCTCCGCCGTCGTCGTCGCCGATCTCGACCTCGACCAGCGGCGCGACTGGCTCGCCCTCTTCCCGTTCCTCACGACGCGCCGCCCCGAGACCTACGCGGCCCTCACCGCGCCCGTGAACCCGGCCGCCCCGTTCGGCCAGACGACCGAGCTGGAAGGCGCCCAAGCATGACGTGGCGCATGCCCGCGGAGACCGATCCGCACGAGCGGCTCTGGATGGCGTGGCCGTCCGGCGGCTACACGCTCGGGGACACGGATCAGGAGGCCCACGAGGCGCGCGCGGCGTGGGCTGCCGTCGCCCGCGCCGCGGTGCGCTACGAGCCCGTCACGATGGTCGTGCGGCCTGAGGACCGCGGCATCGCGGCGGCCTACCTCGACAGCCGCGTCGGCGTTGTCGAGGCCGCGCTCGACGACGCGTGGATGCGGGACATGGGCCCGAGCTTCGTGACGGACGACGGCGGCCGGCTGGGGGCGGTCGACTGGGTCTTCAACGGCTGGGGGCAGCAGAGCTGGGCCTCGTGGGAGCACGATTCGGCCATCGGCCGGACGGTCGCCGAGGCCGCGGGGGCGGAGGTCGTTGCCAGCAGGCTCGTCAACGAGGGCGGCGGCTTCCAGACCGACGGCCTCGGCACGGTGCTCCTCACCGAGTCCGTGCAGCTGGACCCCGACCGCAACCCGGGGCTGAGCAAGGCCGACGTCGAGGCCGAGTTCGCCCGGACGATCGGCGCGAGCCACGCCGTATGGCTCCCCCGCGGCCTCACGCGGGACTCGAAGGAGTACGGAACGCGTGGCCACGTGGACCTCGTCGCGGCGATCCCCTCTCCGGGAACCCTCCTCGTGCACGTCCAGTACAACCCCGAGCACCCCGACTACGAGGTGAGCGGGGAGTACCTCGAGCTGTTCCACGCGTCCCGCACCGCGGACGGCAAGCCGTGGACCATCATCGAGGTTCCTGCGCCGCACACCCTCCACGACGGCGAGGACTGGGTCGACTGGAGCTACATCAACCACGTCGCGCTCAACGGCGGGCTCGTCGCGTGCTCGTTCGCCGACCCCCACGACGAGAAGGCGCTCCGTATCCTCGCCGACGCCTACCGCGGCCGGCACGTGAGCGCCGTCGACGCCCGCGTGCTGTTTTCCCGAGGCGGCGGCATTCATTGCGTCACCCAGCAGCAGCCCCTCGCCAGCGGTATCCACCGCATCACCCAGCAGCAGCCCAAGGCTCGCCCCATCGGGGCCTGACGAAAGACAATACTTCCAATGCCTCAGAACACCGTTCCCCCCAGCGGCGCCGGGCTCAAGCGGTCCCTCGGACTGTGGGCCATCGTCGGCCTCGGCCTCGGCTACATGACCCCGACCACGGTTTTCGACACGTTCGGGATCGTCTCCGGCGAGACGAACGGCGTCGTCCCGCTCGCCTACCTCGTCGCGCTCGTCGCGATGGTCTTCACGGCCGTGAGCTACGGCCGCATGACCCGCATCTTCCCGTCGGCCGGTTCGGCCTATACATACACCTCGGAGACGATCCACCCCAACGTCGGCTTCCTCGTCGGCTGGGCCTCGCTCCTCGACTACCTCCTCCTCCCCCTCGTGAACGCGCTGCTCATCCGGATCTACATGGAGTCGTTCTTCCCCGACATCCCGTCGTGGATCTGGGTCGTGGCCTACGTCGTGCTCATCACGATCCTGAACCTGTGGAGCATGAACTCGACGTCGAAGGTCAACGGGATCCTCGTCGTGTTCGAGGTCGTCCTCATCGGCGTGTTCATCGTGCTCGCGTGGAACGCCCTCGCGAACGGCGCCGGGAACGGCTCGGTCTTCAGCTCGGCCCCGCTCGTCCACGACGGCGTGGATTTCGGCGCGGTCATCAGCGGTGCGACCGTGGTGTGCTTCTCCTTCATCGGCTTCGACGCGATCACGATGTACACCGAGGAGGCCAAGGACACGAAGACCGTCCCCAAGGCGATCGTCCTGGCCCTCCTCATCGGCGGCGCGATCTTCTTCGTCGCCGCGTGGTTTGGCCAGTCGGTGTTCCCGACGCTCGACGGCTTCGACAACACCGACGACACCCTGCCCGAGATGGCGCTCAAGGTCGGCGGCGAGTTCTTCAAGATCCTGTTCACGTCGGCGGCGTTCGCCGCGACGGTCGCGTCGAGCCTGTCCTCGCACGCGTCGGTCTCCCGCATGATCTACGTCATGGGCCGCAACGGCTCGGGCCCGGTCTCGCGCTTCTTCTCCTACGTCCACCCGAAGTTCCGCACGCCGTCCCTCGCGGTCGTCTTCGTGGGCGCCGTGTCCCTGCTCGCGATTCCCTTCACGCTCGAATTCATCTCGTCGATGATCAACTTCGGGGCGCTCATCGCGTTCACGTTCGTGAATGTCACGGTCATCGTGTTCTTCGCGCTGCGCCGCAAGGAGGTGCGGACGCCGAAGGAGGTCCTCACGAACGTCGTCCTCCCGCTCATCGGCACGGCCCTCACGGGCGTGCTATGGGCCAACCTCCACCTCGACGCGCTCCTGTACGGCGCGGTCTGGCTTGGCATCGGCGTCGTGAGCCTGCTCGTCGTCACGCGCGGCTTCCGCAGGCCGCTCCGCGTGAGCATGCGCGAGGAGGACGCCGTCGAGCTCGACGCCGCGGCGGTCTAGCGGCGTCTGGGGAGCGCGCGACGGCGGTGGGCCGGCAGATCTGCCAGCCCACCGCCGTCGAGCTCGCCAGGGCCTGATTAGCGCTCCGACAGCACGGCGCGGCGGAGCGATTCGCTGACTAGCGCAAGCTCGGCCTCGAGCTCGTCGAGCTGATCGGGTGCGGGCGTGCCGCCTTGGCGCCCGAGCTCCTCGAGCTCGCGGCAGAGCTCGGCGGCGCGCGTAGCCCCGATGTTCCCGGCCGAGCCCTTCAGCTTGTGCGCGGCCCTGTGGAGGTCGCTGCCCCCGCCGGCCGAACTCGCGCGCCGGAGGCTCTCCAATCCCGCGCCGGCCTCCCGTTCGAAGGCCTCGACCGTGGCCTCGAGCACGCCGGAGCCGAGCGAGCGCAGCATGTCGAGCCGATCGCCGTCGACCGCGGACTCCCGAATCGGATCGGCGGGACGCTGCACAGCGGGCTGCGCGTGGCCCGCCCAACGGTCGAGCGCGGCCTCGAGCCGTGCGAGGTCGACGGGCTTGGACAGGTAGTCGTCCATGCCCGCCGCGAGGCATCGCTCCCTGTCCTCTTCCGAGGCACCCGCGGTCATCGCGATGATCGGCAGCGCCGCTCCGGAGCCGCCCAGTGCGCGGATGGCTCGAGTCGCATCGAAGCCGTCCATCACGGGCATGTGGCAGTCCATGAGCACCGCGGCGTACTCGACCCGTCCGGCAGCCTCGACCGCTTGGGCGCCGTCGCCGGCCAGATCCACGTCATAGCCGAGCTTCTCGGCCATGCTCTTCGCGACCAGCTGGTTGACCTCGTTGTCCTCGACGACGAGAATTCGCCCCCGCGCGGATCCTCGCGACGGCGCCGTCGCCGCGGGCGCCGGGTCGGCGGCCGCGGCGGAGGGTGCGAGGAGGCGGCTCACGCGGTCGAAGAGCTCGGAGCTGCGCACGGGCTTGCTGAGCCATTCCCGAACGCCGGCGCGTTCGAATTCGTCGCGATCGGCGTGCCCCGCCGAGGTCAGGATGATGACCGGGGTCGAGGCGATCGCGGCATCGGCCTGGATGGACCGGGCGAGGTCGAGGCCGCTCGTCCCGGGCATGCAGAAGTCAAGGACGGCGAGCTCGAAGGGCAGGCCCTCCGCGGCTGCCGCGCCCAAGAGCTCGAGGGCCCCCGCGGCGTCCTCCGCCGACTCTGGCTCCATGCCCCACGCGGCGAGCTGGCGCCCGAGCACGAGTCGGTTCGTTGCGTTGTCGTCGACGACGAGGGCGCGGAGGCCCGCGTGGAACGGCGCGAGGATCGGTTCGGGCGCGTCGTCCCCCGCGACGACGGAGACCGGGACCGAGATCCAGAAGACCGATCCCGCTCCCGGCTGGCTCATGAGCCCGATCTCGCCGCCCAAGGCCTCCGTGAGGCGGCGGCAGATGGCGAGCCCAAGCCCGGTTCCGCCGTACTGCCGGGTGGTCGAGGCATCGGCCTGCGCGAAGGCGTCGAAGATGAGTTCCTGCTGTTCCGGGGCGATGCCGATTCCGGTGTCCCGTACCTCGAAGCGCAGCCGCGCGCCCTCCGGGGTCTCGTCCTGGAGCTTCGCGACAAGGGCGACTTCGCCGTGGCCCGTGAACTTCACGGCGTTCGAGACGAGGTTCAGGAGGATCTGGCGGAGCGCCCGCGAATCGCCGAGCACGCGCGCAGGAACGGTGGGCCGGCAGTGGGCGATGAGCTCGAGGCCCTTGCCCTGCGCCTGCTCCGCGAAGAGCCCGGCGACTTCCTCGAGGAGCGCGCGGGGGTCGAACGGCATGAGCTCGAGCTCGACCTTGCCGGCCTCGAGCTTCGAGAAGTCCAGGATGTCATTGATGAGAGCAAGCAGGGCCTCCCCGGCCGTCTTGACCCCTTCGGCGTATTGCCTCTGGGCCTCATCGAGCGGCGTCTGGAGCAAGAGGCTCGTGAGCCCGATCACGCCGTTCATGGGAGTCCGGATCTCGTGGCTCATCGTGGCCATGAACTCCGACTTCAGGCGGCTGGATTCGAGCGCCGCCTCCCTCGCGGCGAGCAGTTCGGCCTCCGTGCGCCGCCGCTCTGTGATGTCCTGGGCGATCGTGGCGATCCCGTGGATGCCGTGGTCTCCGCGCACGGGGAACGCCGTGATGGACACGGGGACGAGCGTGCCGTCGCGGCGCCGTCGTTCGGTCTCGTAGCTACGGGTCACGCCCCCCGCCCGGATGGCCTCGAAGTTCTCCTCCTCGAAGGCCCGCCGATGCTCCGGGATGAGGAACGCATGATCTCGTCCGAGGGCTTCCGCCGCGGCGTAGCCGTAAACATGCTCGGCGCCGGGATTCCAGCTCGTGATCGCGCCGTCGGTGGTCTTGCCGACGATCGCCTCCGACGAGGAATTCACAATTGCCGCCAGCCCCTCGAGCTCTGCGGTGCGCTGCGCAACCTTGGCCTCGAGCCCGCGCGTGAGCGTCACGTTCTCGAAGACGATGAGCACCTGGCGGGCGACGACGAGGGCGAGCAGCACGATCCCGGTGCCGAGCAGGAAGGCTTCGTTCCCAGCGGCGAGGCTCGACGACGAGAGGACGATCGCCCCCAGGACCGGCACATAGGGCAGGAGTTCGAAGGCCAGCGCATAGACCGCTCGGTCCTTCTTGGGGCGGCGCCGAGGGGGAACTGCGGCAGCCAGCGCCATGAGCAGGAAGGCGGCCATCCAGCCTCCGGCGAGGATCGTGCCCGTGGTGTCCGTGGCGCCGTCGAACGTCAGCCGCACATAGGTGCTGTCGGTGACCGTCAGGATGATGAGTCCGGCCGCCAGGCAGAGCCACGGCAGCCGATGCCCCGGCGTCTGACGCATGGTGAGCACGAGCACGAAGGACGTCACCGTGACGTCGACGACGGGGTAGGCCAGTCCCGTGAGCCGGCTGAGCACGTCATGGCTTTCAGCTCCGACGAGAGGCCCCAGGACGACGGACCAGCTGACGAAGAGCACGGCCGCAGCGATCACGGCCGCGTCCAGCACGGTTCTCGCGAGCCCGACCCGCGTGGCCTTGGTGCGCGGAAAGGTGAGCAGACCAATGACAGCGGGCACCGAATAGCCCACGAAGCCGGCGTCGGCGAGGGACGGGAACGGGTAGTTGTGGTCGGTGGCGAGCCCGTAGCCGGTCCAGATGGCCTGACCCGCCGACCAGATCAAGGCGCCCAGGCCGATCCAGAGCCAAGCCCGTGCCTCGGGCCCGCGCCTCGCGGCGGCCCGGGCGCAGCTCGCGGTGCCCGCGAGGGCTGCCGCGAGGATGCCGAAGTCGCCGACCGTCTGGCTCGAGTCCGACCCCGGGTCAGCGGCCACGACCCCCACGACGAGCGCGAGCATGAGCGCGCCCGCGACGATTCCCCACAGCAGGCCGCTTGTTCTGGCCTTCGGGTACTGCTCCGCGCCGATCATGGCGCCCCTCCCTCTGATCCCAGCTGCGGCCGGCGAGCGCGGCCCACGGGCCTCACGCGCATCGGCTGAAGACGACCGCCGTCACGTCGTCCTCCGCCTCGCGCGCGAGGTCAAGAAGGCGGTCGACGGCGTCCTGCGCGCCCCCCGCACCCTGCACGACGGAGGCCACGGCGCTGAGCGCCTCCTCGAGGCCGCCGAACGAGTCCAGCACGCCATCGCTCATCACCACGACCGTGCTTCCCGGCTCCATGCTCAACGTCGCGCCGCTCCACGTCGACTCGGGCACGAGCCCGAGCGGCGGACCTCCCGTGACGAGCCGTTCCCATCCGCCGCCCGGATGGACCAGCATGCCGAGGCCGTGCCCCGCATCGACGTAGTCGACGGCGCCGGTGGCCCCGTCCAGCTGGAGGTACAGGAGCGTGATGAACGAGGAGATCCGCTCGAGATCGGGCTCGAGGGCCGCGGCCGCATGCCCGACGAGGGCCACGGGGGGTTCGCCGATGCCCGCCCGGAGCACTGCGCGGGCCGTGGCGGCGATGAGCGCGGCCCCCATCCCCTTGCCCATGGCATCGGCGAGCGTCACGTCCATGACGTGCCCGTCGGACTGCCAGTCGAAGAAGTCTCCGCCCACGGAGCGGCTCGGGCGGCACGCCCCCGCCACGTCATAGCCCTCGAGGACGGGGCTGCGCTGCGGGAGGAGGCCGCGCTGCACGCGCGCGGCCGTCTCGAGCTCGGTCGCGGGAACCGGCTCGGCCCGCGGGCGCCGCAGCATGGCCTCGGCCCTCGCCTTGAGCTCGCGGGGGTTGACCGGCTTGCCGAGAAAGCCGTCCGCGCCGGCCTCGAGGCTCGCGAGGCGCGTCGCCTCGTCCGCGCTTCCGGAGATCACGAGGATGTACGCGTCCGTGAAGAGCCTCAGCGCCCGGCAGACTTCGAGGCCGTCGATGTCGGGAAGGCCCAAGTCGAGCGTGATGAGGTCCGGCTTAAGCTCGCGCGCCGCTTCGAGGGCACGATGCCCGCTGGCCGCGCCTTCGGTGACGAACCCCTCGCCGGACAGCACGGCGCTCAGCAGTATCGCAACGTCGGCACTGTCCTCGACGATCAGCGCACGACGCGCCCCATGCCCCAGCATGAGCACATTAAAGCCGAGCGCAGGGGACAAACGTAGACGCCACAACGAGCTCTCTTCGGCCCGAGCACGGGCAACGACGAGGTCGCGGTCTGTTCGTACCCTGTCCTGTCACGTCGAGGCGATCTACCATGACCGGTGGCGGGGTGTTCTAGAAGTGTCCGGAGGAGAAGGTGTTCTGTTCACTCGGTCGTGCCCGCGGAGTCCTCGCAGCGGGTCTGATGACGGTTCTCATGCTGGCCGGCTGCTCGTCCTCGACGCCTGGCGCGGCATCGTCGCCCGCGCCGCCCGGCACGGCATCCACAAAGCCAGGCTCCACGCCGTCGCCCACGGCACTCGGCCCGACCGTGGAGATCACCGCCGCAGACGGCTATAGATTCCAAGTTTCTCTTGTCGCCATGCGTACCACGACGTCGTTCACCACCGACGACGGCACCGGGAGCGGAGGGACCACCCTCGACGCCCCGCCGGGGAAGGTTCTGATCGCAGCAACCCTAGCCATCGTCAACAACTCGGGCCGCCAAGAGCCGTTCCTCTTCCCCGGCACCGGGCCCCTGCCTCAGCTGGACACGACGTTCCCGTTCGGCATCCCGAAAGGGGATCTCGCGGCCTTCGGCATCCCTGACACGGACGTGAACCACTCCATGTTCTGCACCGGCGCCAACGTCCCCACTGGCTACTGCACCCTCAGCGGTCAGGTAGGCGGCTTCAGCCCCGCGAGCGACGACTCGAACCTGCCCCAGCTCGCCCCGGGCGCCACCGCCACGCTCACGATCCTTCCGTTCGGGCTCGGTGGCGCGTCTGGACAGCCGATCCCTGAAGGCGCCCCGCTCAAAGACCTCAAGGTGTTCGCCGAAAGGACCGTCGGCTGCGACGTCTCGGATCCGGCCTGCGCCGTCGCGCTGAACTAGGGGCCAGGGCAATGAGACGCGCTGTGCATGCTCTGGCTACCGCGGGCGGTGCAATCGCTCTTTCCCTCGGCCTGACAGGCTGCCCAACTCAGGCGGGCGGCGACACGCCCCCTTCGGCTGCGGCCACGATCAGCGCCTGTGCGCCCATTGGCGCGCACCCGCATTTCATCGCCATCCTGCTGCAGGGCATCAATTCGTCCGTGGAGACCAATTCGGTGGGCACCCCCACCGGCTCGTTCGACCCCACGGCCCAGAGCTACTGCACCTCGCCGGACGGAAAGTCGCCGCCTGACAATCCCCAGCCCATTCTCCAGAGCCTGGCCGACGAATGGCTGAACTGGGACTGCCCGGTGGGCATCTATGCGCCGTGCACGTGGCAGGACGCGGCCACGGCGTCCTACCCCAACGACCTCATCGATTCGCTCGCGCACGCAGGCGGCTACGTCCTGCCGTTCTCCTATACGGGAGCGACCATGAACGGCTCGCCCGCTCATCCCAAATTCACGTACACGGCCTACGGAATCGATGACGTGGCGAACAGCGACCCTCGGTCCGCGGGGCCTGCCAAACTCGAGGCGGAGGTGGCAAGCATCAACGCCATCTTCCCCGCAGTGCCCATCGTCGTGATCGGACACTCCAATGGAGGCCTGATCGCCGAGCAATGGTGGGCCCGGTACCGCCCGCCGTCCGCGGTCGCGGACGTCTTCTCGTTGGACAGCCCGCTCAATGGAGTGAGCCGCGCGGGCCCGCTCTGCCAACTGGGCCTGTGCGGTTCCCTCGGCGTCGGATCCGCCACCGCCAACGCCTACGTCTCGCTGTGGGAGGACAGCGCGTCCGATGTCGGGGATGCGGCCATCCTGAATCTCGACTCTGCGGACCACCGCTTCACAGCATCCGGGACGTACGGCGATCCGCTCTACGATGTGGGCGACGCCGTCCCGGGCTCCCCGCCCCACAACGGCATCCTCTCCCAGCTCATCCTCGACCCCCACTGCCTCGCGTCCGAAGACACGACGAGTTCGTCCTGCGCCCCAACACCCGGCGTCGACTCCGTCTGCAGCAACGGCCCCTCCTACGCCAACCCGGCCGATATCGAGTACAACAACCTCACCTACGGCATGCCGGGCTCGCTGTGGATCCACAGCGAAGCGAAGAACTGCCCGAGCACGGTGGGCATGATCATGTCCGCCATCGCCGCGCCCTCCTCACCCCGCCCGGCGCCGAGCACCCCCACTGCACCGCCGCTCGCCCCTCCATCCCCATCAGCCACGCCTGGCTACGCCACTCCGGAGGACGCCGTCGACGGATTCTTCGAGGCTGAGCTTGCCGGCGATTGGGCGTCGGTGTGCTCCTACGTGGAACCCGCCGCCCAGACGCTCTGTCTCGCAGGAACGAGCGGTCAGGGTGCGGCGACGGGTCACGTGACAGTCGGCACGGCTGTGGTCTCCGGCAGCCAAGCGCTCGTTCCCGTCACCGGGTCCCTCTGCGCCCCGTCTACCCCCTGCGTCGCGAATTCCGATCCGGCCCGCGGGATGCCGCCCACCGCGGCCGCATTCGAGTCCTACTACGCGCAGGCCGTCGCCAACAGCACGAATAGCACCACCATCCTCTCTGCGACCGCTTGTACCCGGATCGGCGGCAAGTGGTACGTCGCCTTCGGTTGACCGACCGTGTGAGACAGTGAAGCCGTGCCTGAGATCCTGCCGTTCCGCTACCTCTTCGGCCCCGGCCCCGGGAACGCGTACCCCGAGGTCATGGCCGCGCTCTCGCATCCCGTGATCGGCCACCTCGACCCGGCGTTCATCGACCGCCTCGACCGCGTCTCGGCGGGCCTCCGGCGCGTGTGGGGCACCGCGAACGCGCGCACATGGCCCGTGAGCGCGACCGGATCGGGCGGCATGGAGGCCGCGCTCGTCAACATGGTGTCCGACGGCGACGTGGCCGTCATCGCGGTCAACGGGATGTTCGGCGACCGCATGTGCGAGATCGCGCGGCGCTGCGGCGCCGAGGTGGTCCGCGTCGACCACGCGTGGGGCCAGCCGGTCGACGTCGACCGCGTCCTGAGTGCCCATCCGCACCCGAAGGTCATCGCTGCCGTCCACGCGGAGACGTCGACGGGCGTGCGTTCCGACATCGCCGCCCTCGGCGCCGGCAAGGGGGACGCACTTCTGCTCGTCGACGCCGTCACGTCGATCGGCGGCCTCGAGCTCCGCGCCGACGACTGGGGCATCGACATCGGCTACGCGGGCACGCAGAAGTGCCTCGGCGTGCCGCCGGGACTCTCGCCGTTCACGGTGTCGGATCGTGCGTTCGAGCGGCGGGTCCAGGATCCGCGCTCGTGGTACTTCGACATCGGGCTGCTCGGCGGATACGTCGGCGCGGCCGAGGGCCACACGCGGACGTACCACCACACCGCGCCCGTGACGATGGTCGCGGGGCTCGAGGCCGGGCTCGACCGCATCCTTGCCGAGGGCCTCGAGAACGTGTGGGCCCGTCACGAGGCGGCCGGGGCCGCGCTGCGGGACGGGCTCGAGGCCATGGGACTCGAGCTCTTCGCCGCGGAAGGCCACCGCCTGCCGAGCCTCACGACCGTGAAAGTGCCCGACGGCGTGACCTCCGCGCGCGTGCGCCGGCACCTGCTCGAGCGCTTCGGCATCGAGATCGGCGCGGGCGTCGGGGAGTTCGCGAGCACAGTGTGGCGGATCGGCCTCATGGGGCCGAACGCGAGCCCGGCGGCCGTGACGCTCGTGCTCGGGGCGCTCGAAGAGGCGATCGCGGCGTCGCGCGGCTAGCGGGAAGCGACTGGTCCGCGACCGCCGTTTTGACGCCTCAAAACGCGGTTATGCGGGGCCCACATCGGCGAGGTGCCCCTGAGCGAGGAACGAGCCCGGGGAGCCGATGGGGACAGTCGATGGGGAGAGCAGGTCGATCGTGTGCGCCGTGTGGTCGCGCTTCGCGGCCAGATAGCGCGCGTTCGCGGACGAGAGATGAACCGCGGTGGGCACGCGCTCGGTCACCTCGATGCCGTAGGCGTGGAGCTGGCGGGCCTTGTCGGGGTTGTTGCTGAGGAGCCGAACCCGGCCAACTCCGACGGAGCGCAGCATCTGGGCGGCCGCGCGGTAATCACGCTCGTCCTCGCCGTGGCCGAGGGCAACGTTGGCCGCGTAGGTGTCGAGGCCGTCGTCTTGGAGCGCGTAGGCATCGAGCTTCGCGTAGAGGCCGATGCCGCGCCCCTCCTGCCGCAGGTAGAGGAGGAAACCGCCCGCCTCGGAGATCCGCTCGACCGCCTCGCGCAGCTGCGGCCCGCAGTCGCAGCGCTGGGAACCGAGGACGTCTCCGGTGAGGCACTCGCTGTGTGGGCGCACAAGGGGCGGCTCGCCTCCCGCCGTCGAACGTTCGACGGCGCCGGCCCAGTCCCCGAGGCCCAGCAGGAGGTGCTCCTTCCGGTCCGCGAGGTGCCGGAACGTGAAGACGGCGGCGTTCGCCGTGTAGCCGTCGGCGAACCTGAGCGGCAGGTGAACGCGCGTGCGGATCTGCGCTTCCGGCGACCGATGCGGCTGGCTCTGTCCCATGATGGGCTCCTTTGCGCTGAAAACGGATGCGGAAGCGTTGGCCAACCGCGGCAGACATCTCTAAAATAGCGTATCTCAGTTTTGCATTTGCCCCCGGCAGCTGGGGCATAAGACGAGCGGGAGGCCGCAGTGCAGCGAACACCCGAACCCAGCGCAGGCTCGCTCTGGCTCGCCACGGCCCACGAGACGGCCTACCCCCGGCTCGAGGGCGATCTCGCCGTCGACACCGTCATCGTCGGCGGCGGCATCGCGGGCCTGACCGCGGCCCTCGCCCTCAAGCGCAGGGGGCTCACCGTGGCCGTCCTCGAGGCCGCGCGCGTCGCCACCGGCGTCACGGGGAACACGACAGGCAAGGTGACCTCGCTCCATCGGCTCGCGTACACGTCGCTCGCGGCGGACCACGGCCTCGAGACCGCCCGCGCGTACGGCCGGGCCAACCAGGCCGCGATCGAGCACATCGCGCGGACGGCCGCGGAGGAGCGCATCGCGTGCGGCTTCCGGCGCGTGGCCAACTACACGTACGCGGAGACCGCCGAGGGCCGGGAAGCGGTCATGGCCGAGGCAGAGCTCGCTGCCTCACTGGGGCTTCCCGCGAGCTTCACCACGGACGTGCCCTTGCCCTACGCGACGACCGGCGCCGTCCGCTTCGATGGCCAGGCCCAGCTCAACGCGGTGGCCTACGTCCAGGGGATGGCCCGAGCGGTCGACGGCGATGGCAGCTTCGTCTTCGAGCGGACGCGCGTCGGCGCGGTCCGGGACGGCTCGCCGGCGGAGGTCGCGTCCGACGGCGGGACCGTCCGCGCGCTCGACGTCGTCCTCGCGACGAACGTCCCGATCGAGGACGGCGGGCGCTTCGACGAACGCCTGTACTTGCACCGCTCGTACATCGTCGCGAGCCCGGTCCGCGACTTTCCCGAAGGATCGACGTTCATCAGCGTCGAGGAGCCCATGCGCTCGATGCTCGGCGTGCGCGCCGACAGAGTGCAGTACGCGCTCGTGGGAGGAGAGGGGCACCGCGTCGGAGGCGAGACGGGTTCCGCCGAGCGCTTCGAGCGGCTCGGCGCGTTCGCGCGCGACCGCCTCGGGGCCGACGCGCCGACGTACCGCTGGTCGACCCAGGACGCGATGCCCGCGGACGGGCTGCCGTTTGCGGGACCGATGTCCCCGGACTCCCGGCACGTCTACGTTGTCACGGGCCTGCGGAAGTGGGGGCTCACGAACGGCACCGCCGGGGCGCTTGTCGTGGCAGACCTCATCACGGGCGCTGACAGCCCGGGGGCCGGGGTCTTCGACAGCACCCGGACCGTGCACGCGAAGCTCGCCCCGCCGTCGTCCGCCGAAGCCGAGGCGGCCGAAAGCACGGCGCCCGAGGACCTGCGGCCCGGGCAGGGGACCGTGGTCGATGACGACGGCAAGCCGACCGCCGTCTACCGCGAGGACGACGGTTCGCTCCGAGCCCTCACGGCCGCGTGCACGCACTTGGGCTGCACGGTCGAGTTCAACGCGAGCGCCAGAACGTGGGACTGCCCGTGCCACGGGTCGCGGTTCGCCCTCGACGGCTCGGTCATCCACGGACCGGCGGAAAGGCCCCTGTCTTCGCGGGCTGTGCCTGCGCCGCACACGTAGTCCTCCTGCGCGGATGATCGGGACGGCCTGCGGACGCGTCCTGTCCGCAGGCGGGCTTAGATTGGCCCCATGGCCATCGCTCGATTCCCCACCGTCGTCATCGACTGCCCCGATCCCGCCGAGCTCGGGGCGTTCTACGCGTCCCTCCTCGACTGGAAGCTGGAGGCCTCCTCTGACTGGGCCGACCTCCGCGCCGACTACGGGGACTGCATCTCCTTCCAGAAGGTTGAGGACTTTCGGGCGCCCGAGTGGCCCACCCAGGACGCCCCTCAGCAGATGCACCTCGACGTCGTCGTGGATGACCTCGACGAAGCCGAGACGGCCGTCCTGGCGATCGGCGCGCGCAAGGCGGAATTCCAGCCGGGCACGACCTTCCGCGTGTTCCTCGACCCGGCGGGCCACCCGTTCTGCCTCTGCAAGGAGTAGCGCGCCGGCACCGATCCATTGCTCCGCAACTGTCGTTATGAGACCTGAGAACGACAGTTGCGGAGCAGTCGATGAGCGGTCAGGGGCGCTTGAGGAAGGATTCGACCTTCGCGGGGTCGCGCTCGACGACGCCGCCGAGCACCTCGTCGACGCGGGCGAGGAGCGCCGGGTCGAGGACGACTCCGGACGCCGTCGCGTTGTCCTTGAGCTGCTCGGGCCGCGAGGCGCCCACGATCGCGGCGGAGATGTTCGGATTCTGCAGGACCCACGCGACGGCGAACGCCGCCATCGAGAGGCCAGCCTCGTCCGCGAGCGGTCGCAGGCCCTGGACGGCCTCGAGGACGGCGGGCTGAAGGTACCGGTGGTCGGCCTTCACCGCCCCCTCCGGCGTGGAGAAGCGGGACGACGCCGGAGCCGCAGCGCCCGGTGCATACTTGCCGGTCAGCACGCCCTGCGCAATGGGCGACCACACGATCTGGCCCAGGCCAAGCTCCTCGCTCAGCGGCACCACCTCGGGCTCGATCACGCGCCACAGCATGTTGTACTGCGGCTGGTTCGAGACGAGCTGGATGCCGAGCTCCTTCGCGAGCGCAACGCCCGCGCGGATCTCGTCCGGGGTCCACTCGGAGACGCCGATGTAGTGGGCCTTGCCGGAGTGCACGATGTCCGCGAACGCCTGCATCGTCTCCTCGAGCGGCGTCTCGTAGTCGTAGCGGTGGGCCTGGTAGAGGTCCACGTAGTCCGTGCGCAGGCGGCGGAGCGAGCCGTTGATCGACTCCATGATGTGCTTGCGGGAGAGGCCGCGGTCGTTCTTCCCCTCGCCGGTGGGGAAGTAGACCTTCGTGAAGATCTCGACGCTCTCGCGTCGCACGCCGTCGAGAGCCTCGCCGAGGGCCGTCTCGGCCCGCGTCCCCGCGTAGGCGTCTGCGGTGTCGAACGTCGTGATGCCGAGGTCGAGGGCCGCGCGGACGCACGAGGTCGCTGCGGCCTGGTCGATCTGCTCGCCGTGCGTGACCCAGTTGCCATACGCGATCTCGCTCACGTACATGCCGGAGTTGCCGAGCTTGCGGTATTCCATGGGGTTCCTTTCGCGGAAGGGGGGGACGGGTAGTCAGGAGCTGCCGGCGCGGAGCCGGCGCGGCGGTGCCGTCGTGCCGCGCACGACGAGGCGTGGTTCGAGGCGCCCGACGGCGGCGGGCTGCCCCGCGAGCGTCGCGACGAGAGCCTCGGCGGCGAGGCGGCCCTGGTCCGCGACTCCGTGGTCGATTGTCGTGAGGCCGACGGCGCGTGCGAGTTCGTGGTTGTCGTAGCCGACGATCGAGACGTCGCGCGGAACGTCGAGGCCCGCGCCACGCAGGGTCGAGAGGGCGCCGAAGGCGAGCTCGTCCGACGCCGCGACGACCGCCGTCGGTGGATCCGCCCTGGTGAGAAGGGACGCCATGGCCGCAACGCCGTCGTCGACCGTGTTCTCGACGCCGAGCTCAAGCTCCGGATCCGGAGGCAGCCCGGCCCCTGCGAGCGCGTCGCGGTAGCCGAGCAGCCGCTCGGCCGGGGGCACGCCCCCGAGGGGCGAGCCCGGGAGCTCCTGGATGCCGATGAACGCGATGCGCTCGTGGCCGAGGTTGACGAGGTGGCGGGTCGCGGCGAGGCCCCCGGCCCTGTCCTCGACCTGCACGGAGGACGCACCCGTGCGCTCCGAGCCTACAAGCGCGACGGCCTGCCCCTGCGCCTCAAGCGCCGCGAACTCCTCGGGTGCGAGCTGGAGGGCGACGACGAGGGCGCCGTCCGAGCGCCCGTGGAGACGCGGGCTCGCGAAGAACTCGGCGCGGAGCGCGGGCGTGGACAGCTCCGTCAGCAGGACGTCGTAGCCCTCACGGCTCAGCACGCGGCCCGCGGCCGCGATGACTTCCGCGAAGAACCACTTCGAGAGCAGCGGGACAACGACGGCGATGGTCCGAGTGCGTCCGGTCGCGAGACGCGATGCGCTCGGAGAGGCGACGTAGCCGAGTTCCTCGGCCGCATCTTGCACGCGCTTGCGGGTGCTTTCGGCGATTCCCGGAATCCCGCGCAGCGCGCGCGACACCGTGGAAACCGAGACGCCAGCACGCTCGGCAACACTCACGACGGAAACTGACACAAGAAGAGCGTAGTCGGGTTCAGCGCTATTTCGCAAGCGCTTGCGAAACGCTCACCGCGGAAGGTGGAGGACGAGGCCGAGGATTCCCGCCGCAAGGACGATCCAGGGCTCGCCCACCTTGAACCGCCACAGGAGGCCTAGCGTGACGAGGCCAATGGCGGCGGTCGCCCAATCCTCGACGGCCTGCCGCGTGAGGACGACGACGGCGCCGGCGAGCGCGCCGGCGGCAGCCGCGGTCGCGCCGGCAACGAAGGCCTTGACGCGTCGATTCTCCCGGTGCCGGATGAACCATCTCCCGAGGAGGACGACGGCGAGATAGATCGGGGTGAAGATTCCCACCGTGGCCACGATCGCGCCGGGAAGCCCGGCGGTGAGATAGCCGATGAATCCCGCCGTGATCACGACAGGACCGGGGGTGATGAGGCCCATCGCGACGGCGTCGAGGAACTGCGACTGGTCGAGCCAGTGGTGCTGGGCGACGACGCCGTCGCGCAGGAGCGGCACGATCGCGAGCCCGGACCCGAAGACAAGGGCGCCAGTCTGGAGAAAAAACAGGCCGAGCGGCACGAGCGTCGCGGCGCCCCCCGCCCCGGCGGCCGCGAACGGCGCCGCGAGCGCGGGCAGGAGCGCGTGCCCGCGGGCGGGCGGAAAGGGCGGCTCGCCGCCCGGCCGCCTCTTCTTGCGCCTGGGCCATGGAGGCGGGGCGTCGAAGAACAGGATGACGAGGCCAGCGCCGAGGATGAGCGGAATGGGCTCGGAGCCCGTGAGAGCCGTGACCGAGAAGACGACGGTGCTGATCGCCCAGAGCCGCCAGTCACGGCGATCCGTGAGCCTGAGGAGCTTGTAGGCGGCAATGAGGATGATGGCCATGACCGCGGGGGCGATCCCATAGAAGAGGGCCTGGACGATGCCGGTTCCCGCGTAGGCGGCGTGCAGGGCGCCGGCGACGACGACCATGAGGAACGAGGGGCCGATGAACGCCGCCGCAACCGCGATGGCACCCCATGGCCCGCGCCGGAGGTAGCCGATCCACATGGCCACCTGCGCGGCAAGGGGCCCCGGCATCGCCTGGCCCAGGGCAACGCCGTCGAGGAAGTCCTGCCGGTCGATCCACTCGCGCTGTTCGACGAGGTCGCGCTGCATGTACCCGACGGTCGCGATGGGACCGCCGAAGCCGATCGTGCCCAGGCGCAGGAAGTAGAGGAGGAACTTGCGGAACGGGACGTCCTCCCCCGGCGTGGTCTCGGACTCGGCGCTGTGACCGCCCGTGCCGTTGGCCATCAGAGGATGACGACGTTCACGACGAACGCGACGAGCGCCCCGGTGGCTATCACGAGGCTTCTGCTGGCCCACTGTTTACTGACGACGAGGGCCGGCGGAAGGGCGCCCGCGATGAGGCAGCCGACGTCTGCGACGCTGACGGCTGGCATGAAGTCGTCGTTCAGCGCGAAGAGATTCGCGATCAGCCGCCAAGCTGCCACGGCGACGAACGTGCCGCCAGCTCCCGCCGCGAGAGAGGTCGCGGACCAACGCGACAACCGCGCGGCGATGGCTACCGCCCCTGCTGAGAGCAGGGCGGCGACGACGATGAGGAGGGGTGAGATCACCGGGGCTCCTTGGATCGGTGGGCCGCGCCAACACTATCGCAACCATGGTGTTCCTTCGTGGGCGAGCAGCCGAAATGGCGAATTCCCGCAGAACTCACACCCCCGTAACGGCACGGAAACGGGTCATGCCTACCGTTTAGTTGCATACCCTTCGATCCAGTCGATCCAGGAGGCGGCATGCAGACCCATCCGAAGCTGACCATCCGTCGAACGTCATGGTCCAACCCCGTGGGCCGAGACCTCCGTACAGCCCAGCAGGCCGAGCTCGACGCGCGCTACGGCCACAGCGAGCATGAGGCCGGCGAGCCGCCCACTGCGGCGGACATGGCCGTCTTCCTCATCGCCTATGAGCGCGCGACGGGGCAGCCGCTCGGCTGCGGCGGCTTGCGCTGGCTGGATCGGACGACGGCGGAGGTCAAGCGGGTCTACGTGCTCCCCTACGCGCGGGGGTCCGGGGTCGCGAGCTCGATTCTCCTGGCCCTCGAGGCCGAGGCCCACGATGCGGGGATCACGCTCGTGATGGCCGAAGCCGGCTCGGCGCAGCCGGACGGACGCATGTTCTACGAGGCCGCCGGCTACCGGCTCGTCCCGAACTTCGGGCCGTATCAGGAGGTCGACGGCTCGGTCTGCTACGCGAAGCCGGTCATGGCGCCCGTGCGGGTCCACGCCGTCGCGAGCTGAGGCGCGGCGCCGGGTGAGACCTGGCCGCGCCGCACCCTGCGAAGGTGACGGCGGGACGTCAGCGGGCCGATACGGGGAGGCGCGGCAGCTCCCGTAGCGGCACCATCGCCTGCCACGGCGAGGCCCGTTCGTAGGCCTCGGCGATTTCGAGAAGGGCGTAGTCCGAGAACATGGGGCCCAGGAGATGCAGGCCGACGGGCAGCCCGCCCGCGAGCCCGCACGGCACGCTCACGGCTGGCAAGCCTGTGAGATTCGCGGCCGAGAGCATGCGCAGCGCGGAGGAGAGCGACTCGCCGTCGGCGTCGCCCGTGAGCTCATGGGCCATCGACTCGAGGCGCGGCGCAGCGACCGGCAGGGTGGGCGAAAGCAGCGCGTCCACGCCGGTGCGCTCGAAGAACGCCGCAAGCGCGGTGCGGAGGTGCGTCCGAACGTCGTGCGCGAGACGGAGGTCGGCGGAGGTCACGAGGGCGCCGGTCTCGATCATCGTGCGGGTCTGCGGAAGATAGCGGTCCGCCGACGTGCGCAGCCGCTCGCGGTGGTGATGCGAGGCCTCCGAAAGCGAGATGGCGAGGCTTGCCGGGAGCGCGAGGTCGAGCTCGGGGAGGCTCACGTCGACGATCTCGAAACCGAGCCGCGCAAGCTCCCCGATCGCGGCGTCGACGATATCCCGCACATCAGGAGCGACCCCCCACGGCGCCCATAGGCCACGGTCGACGGCGAGGCGCGCCGTCGTCGTCGTCCGCGGCGCCGCAGCGGCGGCCGCGGGAGAAGCCAATCCCCGCAGCACGAGCGCGCAGTCCTCGGCGCTGCGCGCGATGGGCCCGATGTGGTCGAGCGTGTGGCTCACAGTGAGCACCCCCGAGCCCGGAACGAGGCCGGACGTCGGCTTGAGCCCCACAAGGCCGTTGACCGAGGCCGGGTTCCGCACCGACCCGCCCGTGTCTGTGCCGAGCGCCGCGGGAACGCTCCCCACCGCGACGGCGACGCCCGAGCCCACGCTCGAGCCGCCCGCGTAGCGACCCGGATCCCACGGGTTCCGTGTGGGCGGCGTGCCCTGCCCGAAGGCGAATTCGTGGGTCCGGAGCTTTCCGAGGATCACGGCGCCGTTGTCGCGGAGCCGCCGGACCGCGCCGGCGTCCCGCATCGCGATGCGTCCCCGCAGCGCGGCGGACCCGCCCTCGGCCGGCAGGCCCCGCACGTCGATGACGTCCTTGACGCCGAGCGGAACGCCCACGAGCGGCCCCCCGCCGCCCCGGCGCACGATCCGGTCGGCCGTGCGCGCCGCGGCCCGCGCGCCGTCGGCGTCGACATGGGCCCACGCGCGCGCGAAGCCTTCCGTTGCGACGACGCGGCCCAGCACCGAGTCGAGGAGTTCGACGGCGGAAAGCGCGCCCTCGCGGATCATCCGGGCCGCCTCCGCGCCCCCCAGCTCCCACGGCTCGCTCATCGCTGCCCTCCGAATTCGCGGCGCAGCGCGTCCATCGCGTCGCGGAAGTCCGCGTAGGCCTCCGCGACCGCGGCCTCGTCCTGCCGCGCGACGTCCGCGCCGACGAGCCGCTCGAGGACGCGGCGCTGCGCCGCGTCCAGAGGCTCCCGCGGCACCGCCTCGCGGGGCACGGGCTCGCGAGGCGTTCCCGCGGGCGCGGTCATCGGCGGGCTCCCGCCGTGAGCGCACCGTCGTGGACGACGCGCTCGCCGTCCACGAAGACGTCGCGCACCTCCCGGAAGTCGCGGGCGTCCGCGAGGACGACGTCGGCCGCGAACCCGGCTCGCAGCTCGCCGCGCTGCGGGGCGAGGCCGGGGATGGCGCGGGCGACGGCGCTCGTCGCCATCGCGACGGCCTCGCCGAGGGTGCGGTGGCCACGGGCGGTGATGTCTTGGACGGCGGCGATGAGCTCGTCGTGCCGGCCGCCGTGGCCGTAGTCCGTGCCGAGGACCTGCACGAGGTCGGGTTCGGCGAGGAGCGCGTCCCAGTGCTCTCGCGTCTGTACCGTGTGCCGCCTGTGGAGGAGGTCGAAGACAGACACTTCGGCGAGCCAGCCGTGTTCGCGGCCGAGCCTCGCGAGCTCAAGCGCCTCGCGGGAGGCGTGGGACGGGTGGTTGGCGTGGCCCGCGATGACCGTCGCGCCGGCGGTCGCTGGATCCTCCATGAGCTCCCGGAGCACCCGTGCGGTCGCCGAGGCGCTATGGACGACGGCGGGCACGCCGAGGCGAGCGGCCGCCCGCACGCCCTCGCGGATGCCCTCGAGCGCGGGGGCGATGGACGGCATGACGGTATCCGCGACGAGGGCCGCGAGCTCGCCTGGCGTGAGGCGGCCCGCGAGCCCGGCGTCGTCGGCCGCCGCGGTGAGTTCGTCGACGTCGACGGTGGCAGCATCCAGGAAGCGCCCGAGCACGGCCTCTTTGAGCCGCCGTGCCTCCGTCTGCGAGATGCGAACGCCTGTGCGGCGCCCGATCGCCGCCGGAAGATACACGAGATCTTGGCCGCCGCCTCCAAGCGTCTGGCCGCCGCCGAGCTCGCCGACGGCGACGGCCCCGTCGTCGAGCATCTTCTCGACGCTGAGCTGCGCCTCGCGCCCGCTCAGCCCGCCGCCGTCGGCGCGCTGCGCGGCCGCGAGCGCCGAGGGAAGGTGCGTCGTGGCGCCGCGGACGTGGACGGGGTGACGGCGGTCCGCCTCCCGGACGTGGTCCATGGTCGCGAAGCCGCACAGGCTCAGGACCGTCGTGGTGCCCGCGAGGAGGTGCCGGTCGAGGTGGCCGAGCCATTCCTCGTCGGGAAGCGCGGGTGCTGCGCTCGGAAAGAGCGGACCGGGGGTCACGCCGTGGGTGTGGCAGTTGATGAGCCCCGGCATCACGAGGAGCCCGGTCGCGTCGATGACCTCGCCGTCGAAGCCGAGCGTCGGATCCCAGCGGTCGAGGACGGCGTCGATCCTGCCGTCGGCGAGGACGAGCGCGCCTGCCTCGATCACGCCTCCTGTGCCGGTGACGAGGGTTCCCCCGCGAATGAGCGTGGACATCGCCCTCCCTGTACACTAATTTCATAATATCGAAGTTGCTTCACTATAACCGGGTCGAGCGGCTCTCGGAATCCCCCCTGAGCCTCGACGGAGAGGACGCCCACGGTGCCCGACGGAGCCTACTCCCGCGACCTCACCGGCTACGGCGAGCACCCGCCCGCGGTCACGTGGCCGGGTGGCTCCCGCGTCGCCGTCTCGCTCGTGCTCAACATCGAGGAAGGTGCGGAGCGGAGCTCCGCCCCCGGCCAGGAGACCGCCATCGACTACGGAGCCCGCGCGGGAATCTGGCGCGTCCTGCGCATCCTCGACCGGCACGGGGTCAAGGCCACGGCGTTCTGCTGCGCCCTCGCCCTCGAGTCCAACCCGGCCATCGCGGCGGCCCTCGCGGAACGCGGCTACGAGATCGCCGACCACGGCTACGGCTGGGACGCCCACGCGGGCCTGACCCCCGAGGCGGAGCGGGAGCTCATCGTCGCCTCACGGGACTCGATCGCCGCCTCCACGGGAGACCGGCCGACGAGCTGGTACTCGAAGGATGGGCTCAACCCCCACACCCGCAGACTGCTCGTCGAGGAGGGGTTCGCGTACGAGTCGAACAGCTTCAACGACGATCTTCCACACTGGGGCGCCGACGCTGCGCGCCTGCCCGTGCTTCCCTACTCTGGAGACACGAACGACGCAGGGCTCATGAGCCAGTTCCCCACGGGCCAGGCCTTCGCCGAGCATCTCATCGGCTGCCTCGACCTGCAGCTCGACGACCCTCGGGGCGGCCCCTCGGTCATGAGCGTCGGGCTGCATCCGCGGATCATCGGGCGCCCGGCGTACGCGGGCGCGCTCGACCGCTTCCTCGAGCACGCGATCAGTCGGGGGGCGTGGATCGCGACGCGGCGCGAGATCATTGAGGCGTGGCTCGGCCTGTAGCGAGCCTCCATTGCCTCCCGCAGACTCGATGCGCCCCCGCTGACTGTCTAGTCCCAGAACCCGCGGTGGGGATCCGCGGCTTCCTCCTCCAGATGTGGCCCCGAGACCTCGGTCTCGCGCTGGCCGCCTGCGAAGACGAGACGGCAGGGGTGGGCCAGCGTCGGATTGTCGGGGTGCGAGCCGGTCAGCGCGAGGAGCCCGGTTTCAGCCAGCGCATAGACGACGCGGCCGATCCCGACCCAGTAGATCGCGCCAGAGCACATCGCACAGGGTTCACAGCTCGTGTAGAGCGTGTGGCTGAGCAGCTCGGACCGGGGGATCGTCGTCGAGGCCAGGCGGACCAGGTTGGTCTCGGCGTGGCCGGTGCAGTCCCCGCTCGTGGTCACGGTGTTCTCTGCTTCGAGGACCACGTCGCCTGCGGCGTTGGCTAGCACCGCCCCGAATGGGTGATTCCCGTGGGCCTTGGCGTCCTTGGACACCTGGACGGCTCGGCGGAGGAGCCGACGATCATTCTCATTCATGCGGTCAAACATAACACAGGCTCGTACTATGCACCCGTAATACGAGTAAGTACTATGTCTTCACGGACTGTGACCGAAGGAGTTCTCCAATGTCCACGACTGACCAAACCGCCGCCGTCCAGGAGGCCCCCACGCTTCGTGGCGCGCGGGTGGTGATCCTGGTGGGTGCCCTGATGCTCACCGTGCTCGCATTCCAGCTCAATGCGAGCCTGCTATCCCCGGCACTCCCGGCAATCTCGCGCGACCTGCTGGTCGACGCCAACGCAGTGTCGCAAGTGCAGTCGCTGTTCTTCCTGTCAGGCTCAGTGCTCGGCATGGTCATCTCCCGATGGTCGGACACGATCGGACGGCGCCCGGCCCTCTTCATCACGCTGGGGATGCTTCTGGTCGGCACGGGCCTGACCCTGATCGCGCCCTCGCTTCCCGTGCTGCTGGCTGGCCGGATCCTGCAGGGCTCGGCGTCAGGGTCGTTCACGATCGCGTTCCTGGTGCTCGCCGAAGAGCTCACAGCCAAGCAGTTCGGCATCGCGGTCGGCATAGTCACCGCCGTCAACGGCGGCCTCGGTGGCCTCGACGGCTACATCGGCGGGTCCGTGACCGACGCGTTCGGCTGGCGAGCGGTGTTCCTGATCATCCTGGGCGTCAGCATTTTGGCCACGGTCAGCGTGATCTTCGCTGTGCCCTGGCACCGGCGCTCAGCCGCCCGCCGCATGGACTGGGTCGGCGCCGCGCTGCTGGCCGTGTTCCTGGTGTCCCTCACGCAGTTGATCGGCGCCCTCTCCAGCAACGGCCTTTCCGACGCCGCCAGCCTCCTCTGGCTCGCGGGCGCCGTCGGGAGCGCGGTGGCATTCGTCGCCGTCGAGCGCAAGACCCGCCAGCCCCTCATCCCCGTCCCCGCACTGCGCTCCCGCAAGGTCTGGCCCGTCCTGATGAGCACGTTCCTGACCCTGGCGGGCGTCTTCTCTTCGACCAACTTCACCATCATCCTGCTGAGCCAGGACCATAAGGTCGGATACGGGCTCGATGCCAGCATCTCGGGTCTTCTGTACCTGACCCCCACCGCCTTTGCGGGGGTGATCGCAGCGACCGTCGCAGGATGGCTCGCGCAGAAGATGGGATGGGTCGTCTCCCTGCGAGTCTCCACCGCGCTATTGTGCTGCTTTCCGCAGCCCTGGCGGTCTTCGCCCTCGACGCGAGGATCGCCTTCGGGGTCCTGATCGCGATGGGGCTGTTCTACTTGGGACAGTTCCAGTCCACCGCGAACGGCCTGGCCGTGCTCAACGCACCCGAGGACGCACCCGGGTCCCTGCCCGGGATCAACGGCGCATGCTTCGGCCTGGGCGCATCCACTGGCATCGCGATGGTCGCCCCACTGGTCAATCTCGGCACCGCGGCAGGGTACCAAGCCGCCCTGTGGGTCTCAGCCGGGCTCGCCGCCGCAGGCCTTGTCAGCGCTCTCATCCTCCGTCCGACCACCCATTCCATGCCTGCCAAGGCTCTCGTGATCAAGGGACACGCATGAAGACCTCCGTAAGCCTCTACCTCGACTGCGACACCGGCATCGACGACGCCCTCGCCTTGACCTACCTGCTGAACACTCCAGCCGTCGACCTTGTGGGCATCGGCACTGTCTCGGGAAACACCTCCTCCGAGGAAGCGGCGGTGAATACTGCGGCGCTGCTCGCGCTGGCGGACCGGTCCGAGATCCCGGTCGCGGTCGGCGCGCATGACCCCATCGCAGGCTCGTACCGAGGAGGGGCCCCGGACGTGCACGGCAGCAACGGCGTCGGAGACGTCGCCTTGTCTGGGGGCGCGGCACCCGTGGCCGAGACCGCGCCGCACATGATCGTCCGCCTCGCCCGCACCCACCCGGGGAAGCTGGACGTCGTCGCCATCGGCCCGCTCACCAATCTGGCCAAAGCCCTCGAACTGGACCCCACGCTGCCGAACCTCGTGTCGACCCTCACCATCATGGGCGGCGCGGTGTGGGTGCCTGGCAACATCACTGCTGCGGCCGAGGCGAACATCTTCAACGACGCCGAAGCCGCCCGCCGCGTGTTCCGCGCTGGCTTCCGGATCAACCTCGTCCCGCTCGACGTGACCCTCCAGCATCGCTTCGACGACGGCGACGCCGACCTCCTCGCCCGCACCGGCTCGGACCTCCACATTGCTCTGGGGCAGATGCTTCACCGCTACATCGACTTCTACGAAAGCGTCGACTTCATCCGCCGGGCACCCCTGCACGACCCGCTCGCCGCGGCCATCGCGGCCGGCGAAGTCACCCCCACGCAAATTCGCGAAGTCCCACTTGACGTCGTGCTCGAATCAGCGAACCGCGGGCAGACAGTTCCGGTGGACACCCCTGGCGATCCTCTCGTGCGGGTCATCGTCGCCGCCCAAGAGTCGGCGGCGACAGTGATCCTCGACCGCATCATGGCCAGCGCTGTGAGAACCGCTCCATCCCCTTCTGCTGAGAGACTTGGGACGTGAACACCGTAGAGAGCGCGCTGCGCGGACCGCTGCCGACGCATGGCAAAGTCCCCCTCCGGGTGGCAGCGTACATGCGGATCAGCGACGCCATCCGCAGCCGCGCCCTGCCCCCTGCGTCGCTGCTGCCGTCGGAGTCGGAGCTCGTGGATCTCCTTGGGGTGTCCCGCACGGTCGTCCGCGAAGCCCTGATCTTCCTTGAGGAGGACGGCCTCATCCGCTCCAGGAAAGGGATCGGACGGTTCGTCAGCGAGCAGCTTCCGCGTTCCGGGATCGAGAAGGTCCAGGCCGCGGAGGTGATGCTCGCCGACGGGGGGACCGTGCGAGTCGAACGCATCGAGCGATCACTCCAGGAAACCACCGCATCGTTCGCTGCGGAGGCGCTGCACCTCGCCGAGTCCGATCCGTCATGGTTCATCGAGAGCGTCATCCTCCGCAACGAGACCCCCGTCGCCCTCGTGCAAGAGCACCTGCCGACGCCGGACGCCTTCGCCGAAGAGCTCTCGGCCGTCGCCGCCATCCTCGCGGACCCACCGCCCGGCCAGACGATCCTCGGAGCCATCCTCGCCGCCGGCCTGCGTCCAAGCAAAGGCGTAACCGACATCTCTGCGGGAACGGCAGGCACCCACCGCGCAAAACTCATCGAGGCATCCGCCGCCCAGCCCGTGCTTCTCCTCACCAGGACGCTGCAGCTCAACGACCGGGCCTTCTACATCAGCAAGATCCTCGTCGACCCCCGAAAGACGCACGTGTCCGTCGCCCACAGCACTTTCTGACCGCAGGCGGTCTCGGTCAAACCTCGAAGAGCCGCCCCCACCCAGGCGTCGGCTGGGCGGCGCCCGCAAGGCGCAGGAGCTTCCAGAGCGTCGCGACCGCGCTGTCGACGACGGGCACGCCGAACTCCCGCTCGAACTCCGGCACGAGGTAGCCCGCGCGCAGGTTCGTCCCGATGCACACGACCGCCTCGGCGTCGGGCACAAACGCGGGTCGCATGAGGGTTGCGATGTCCTCGGCGGGCAGGCGTGCGATCTCCGGGTTCGAGAGGACCGTCTCGGGCGTCGACGTCGCGACGACCTCGAGGCCCGAGCGCGCATACTCCTGCGCGATGAGGTCGGCGATCGGCGCGGGACCGGGAAAGACGACGGCGATGCGGGTCGCCCCAAGTGCGGCGAGGGCATCGACGACGGCGAGGGACGCCGTCGTCGCCGGCGCACCCGTCGCGGCGGCGAGGGACGCGCTCAGGTTCCGATCGCCGTCGAGCCCTACCCAGCTGCCCGAAGTGCCGTGGAAGGCGACGGCGTCGAGCTCGGCATCTGCAAGCAGGCTCGGCGCGTCGCCGAGAACCGCGGCGTCGATCGCATCCCCGAGCTCGGGAGGGAGCCGGAAGCGGCTGTAATGTACGCCGACGTCGGGGCGGTGCGCGAGAAGCGCGGCCGTGAGCGTCTCCGCGTTCGAGTTCGACGACGGGACGAGCATCCCGAGGCGGACGCGCGGACCAGGGGCGCCTGCCGACCCGGGAGAGCTCGGGCCGGGGCGCGCCATCAGTGCGCCCGGCCGAGCGACGGCGGCGTGGAGATCGCGATCATGACGGCGGCCGAATCGGTCCGGTTGTGCCACCAGTGCGGGAGCGACGAATCATACGTGAGGCTGTCCCCGGCCTCGAGGTGGAACTCTTGGCCTCCCACGGTCGCGACGAGCGAGCCGGACTGGACGATCACGCACTCCTCGCCCTCGTGCGAATCCGACGAATTCGCGCCGTCGAAATGCGCCGGGATCGTCATGCTCACAACCCCAAGCTTGCGCTCCGTGTCCGGGACGATGAGCTCCATGACGACGCCCTGGGACGGAATCTCGATGCGGCGACGGTCTGCGCGGCGCACGAGCATGTTGTGACGGCCCCCGGGCGGCTCGTTGAACATGCTCGCGAGCGGGAGGTCGAGCGAGCTCGCGAGCCTGAGGAGCGTCGCGAAGGAGGGATTCCCGATCCCGCGCTCGATCTGGCTGATGAGGCCGGCGCTCACCCCCGCGCGCTCCGCGAGCTCCTCGACCGTGTACCGGCCGACGCGCTGCTCCCGGATCGTGGCGCCGATCCGGGCAATCCAGAAATCGCGATCGACGGCCTCGCCGTTGGCGGTGGCGTTCCCGCTCACGCTGGCTGTGCCGTTCGGAGAGTCTCCCACGCAGGGCTCCTTCAATATGTCTCGGTTGGCGGCATTGTACCGAGCTGACGGGGACGTGACGCTGGATGTCATGCCGATTGCGACGCGACGAATCCCGCGAGCAGCGTCGCGAGCTCGCGCTCCCAATAGACGGCGCAGCGATCGGCCCCGCGGGCGAAGACTTCGTTCGCGCGGGCCATCGACGGCGCGGGCAAGCCCACGCTGTGCCCGGCGCCGCGCAGCGTCTCGACGACCGACTGCATGGCCTTGTCGAGATAGTCAGGGGCCGACCGGCCGTCCCGCTGCAGATCGGCCGCGAGGTCGGTGGGCCCGAGCCAGCCCCCGCCGAACGCCTCGCAGGCCGCGAAGCCCTCGGCCTCCGCGACCGCGTCGACGGTCTCGAACAGGACGCTCAGCACGGGCTCGCGGCTGAAATCCGTGCCGAAGCCCGAGGCAGGTGAGACCTGTCGCGAACGCAGCCCGCGCGGCGCGTACGCAATGGCCTCGCGGGCGCGCTCGAGTTCGCCGACGCTGCGGAGATGCGGGAGCACGAGCTCGTCAACTCCCGTGTTCGCAAACGCCACAAGCGTGTTGGGCTCGAGGTCCGGAACGCGGACCGAGACCCTCACCCCGGTTCCGCGCAGCCGCTGCACCGCGCCCGCGCAGGCTTGGACGTCGAGCGGGGTCTGCTCGGCGTCGAGCACCACGAAGTCGACTCGCGCGTGGGCGAGAACCGCGAGGAGCGTCGGGCTCGTGTCCGCCGTGATGAGGCCGACGGCGCGGCGTGCCTCACGCGCCGCGCCCGCCTCGTACGTCGCGCGGGCCTCATGGGCTATACGGGCCTCATTCATCGTGGACGAACTCCCAGTCGGCCGGCTTGCTCACGCCGACCACGAGGTCGACCGGCGTGTCCGTGTCGTTCCGCGCCCCGTGCGTGAGGCCGCGCGGAATGTAGATGCCGTCGCCGGGCTTGGCCCGGTACTCCTGGTCGCCGAGGAAGACGAGCGGGGTCCCCGAGATGACCACATAGAACTCGGACGCGTCGGGATGGTGGTGGCATAGGTGCCGCTGGCCGGGAAGGATGCGGCCCCAGCTGATGCAGAGATCGTCCGAATCGCTCAGATCGCGCGAGATGAGGGTCGAGACGAGTCCTTGGTCCCGCTGCCCGCTGAGGCCGACGCGGTCGAGTTCTTGGAAGCCCTGCTCGTGGACATTGTGCACGAGCTTCGCGAGATCTGCGGTCCGCCTACTGTCAGTGCGCGGACCGTCGGTGCGGCCGTCCACGGCGCTCACGAGGCAATCTCCTCGAAGACGCCGCGCTGCGGTTCCGCGGGCGCGTGCTCAAGCCACCACCGCGCGATCTCCTCGCGCGTCGCAAACCACACGCCCGTCTGCGCGCGCGCGTACTCGAGGAATCGGCGAACGCCGTGGGCGACGCTCGGCCGACCGCCGATGCGCAAGTGGATCCCGACCGACATCATCTTGGGAACGTCCTCCCCCTCGAGGAGAAGGCAGTCGAGGGTGTCCTTCAGGACGCTGAAGAAGTCGGCCCCGGTTCCGAGACTCCCGGGCCCCCAGAAGCGTCCGTCGTTCGTATCCCCCGCGTAGGGAAGGACGAGGTGCCGCGCCGTGCCGGCCTGGACGAAGTACGGGAGGTCGTCGGCGTAGGAGTTCGAGTCGTAGAGGAATCCCTCGTCGGCGAGGATGGCCCGCGTGTTCTCGGTGATGTCCTCGCGGACGTACCAGCCGACGGGGGTCACGCCCGCCGTGGCCTCGATCGCTGCCCGCGCCGCGCGGATCTCAGCGCGCTCCTCGTCCGGGGTCATGCCCGCCGTCCCGCGCCAGCGGTAGCCGTGGGCGCAGATCTCGTGCCCGTCCCGGGCGATCGCGCGGGCCGCCTCGGGGTTCTTCTCGAGCGCGGCGCCGCAGGCCATGAACGTCGCGGGGATTCCCACCTCGCGCAGCATCGCGAGGTAGCGCCAGACGCCGACGCGCGGGCCGTACTCGAAGAACGACTCCTTCATGAGGTTCCGGCGCGACGGGTCCGAGGACCAGCCGCCGAAGATCACGATGTCCTCGTCCGCCTCGTCGCCCCAGGCGATAGACCGTTCGGCCCCTTCTTCGTAATTGACGACGACGGAGACCGCCACCTTCGCGCCCCCCGGCCATTCGACCACGGGAGGGTTCTCCCCGTATCCGATGAGATCTCTCATGTCCGTACTCCTTTACCTAAATCCTTGCGTCCTCGTAGACCCGCCGATGGGCCGCGAGGGACGTCGCGAGCATGCCGTCCACGTCGTCGATGACGTTGCCGTGGGCGGGGCCGATGAGCTCTGTGGGCAGCTCGGCGAGCGTTCGCTCGATCTCCGCGAACGCCGAGCTCACGTCGACGAACTTGGTCCAATACAGGGCGCGCCCCGTGCCATACGCGGCCTGCTCGACCGACGGCGGCGCGGGCATCTCTGATGAGAGCAGCCGGCACTGGCCCGGCCGGTGGGCCGGCTCGTCCTCGCCGTCCGGCGAGGGGACGTCATGGATGAACGAGAAGCCGTCCGAGACGAACAGCATGCGAGCCCCGCTGTCGTAGCCCCATAGGGTGTTCTCGAGATCCCGGATATACGCCGGGAGGAAGCGGAATTCCCGTCCGCCCAGATCGATCGCGTCCCCGGGCCGCTTCGCGTCGAAGCGTCCTTCGGACTCGGGGAAGTGCAGCGCGTAGTCACGGACGTCTCCCACCACGCGGGCTCCCGGGAACCGCTCGAGCAGCGCGGGAAGGTTGCCCGCATGCGGAATCTCCGGATGGGTCGGGAACACGTAGTCGAGCGGCCGGCCGCCGAGTGCCCGCTCGAGCTGGTCGAGGACGAGCGGCCGGTGCGCGGGATCGCCCGTGTCGACGAGGAGCGTCGCCCTGGAGCCGATCACGAGGTAGGAGGAGACGTGGTAATGAACCTCTTCGCCCGCCGAGAAGGCCGAAAGGCAGCCGCCCAGCCAGAACACGCCGTCGGCAATCCGGCGAGCTGCGGCGTCGGCACTCTCCCTACGCCCGCCCCCTCGGGGCTGCCCCGCGACGCGGCGAGCTGCGGCGTCGTCGTCGTTGGTCATCGCCTTCCCACCTCCTCAAGGCTCGCCGCGAGGCGCGCGGCCTCACGGCGGCACTCCGCCTCGCCGATGAACGGGAAGCCGTAGCCCGGGCCGATCGCCGTGACCAGCCGTCGTCCGACGACGCGCAGCACGTCAAGCGCGATGGGGCGCGTGTCCGCTCCCGCGAACCAGCGGAACTTCACGAGGCCCTCCGCCGGGTCGCCCGGCTCGCCGTCGGCGACGCCGTGCGTGAACGCGTCCGAGGTGAGCAGGGCGCCCGACGGCGGGTCGTAGACCCAGAGCGTGGGCAGGAGCCGCAGGAGCGGGGAGACGAGCTGGACGACGACGCCGGGGCGCACCTCGACGTCGAGCGACGTCCCCGGCTCGACCGAGACCCGGCGGGCCGGCGCGGACGAGCGCGGGACCGTGATGCCGCCCGTGTACCAGACCGCGTCCACGGGGTGGCTCGCCTCGATCGCCGGGACGTTGAGGCAGCACTCCATCTCCGTCCTCGTGAGGAGGATCGTGAGTGGCTCGCCTGGTTCCAGCAGCTCTCCGAGCTGGCCGAGGATCTCGGCCTCGTGGCGCCGCACGCCGGTGTCGACGAGGACGGCGCCGCTCTCTCCCCTGATGAGATACGCGTTGACCGGCTGGGGACGTCGGACGCCCTCTGGACACCAGCTCACGTGCTCATCCAGGGCGATCTCGCCGCCAAGGCGATGCACCCTCGTGCCCGCGAGGCCCACGGGCGGGGCCAGCACTCCCGCGCTCCTGTTCATCGCTTCCCTCAGGCTCCCCGCGCGGCGTCCCACACGGCGGCGGCCTCCGCAACGCTGCAGATGTCGTGGCGCGCGCGCATGACCGTGAGCGCGGCGTCGTGGACCGTCGTGTCGTAGGCGCCGACGGCGTCCTCAAGCAGCACGGCGTAGAAGTCGTGGTGCACGGCGTCCCGCAGCGTGGCCTCGACGCAGCCGCCCGTCGAAACCCCGACAAGCGCGACCGACTCGATGCCCTGGCTCCGCAGGAGGAGGGCGAGCTCGGTCGCGACGAACGCGCTCGGGCGGCGCTTCGTGATGACGGGCTCGCCGTCGAGGGGGAGGCACTCGTCGCAGAATTCCGTGGCCGGATCGCCCTTGACGCTGAGCTTGCCCAGATCGATCGGGCGGCCGTTGGACGCCGTGTAGAGCGCGCGAAGCCAGGCCGCCGGCGAGCTCGCGCCGTCGGGCAGGTTCTCGACGCGGATGTGGAAGACCGGGACGCCGTTGCGGCGAGCCGCGTCGATCGCCGCGCGGCATTGCTCGCGGACGCGGGGCATCATGCTCAGGTCATGGCCCGAATCCCCGATGGCTCCGCCGGGGAAGACCGCTCCCTTCTGCATGTCGATGACGACGAGGGCCGTGGTCGCGGGGTCGAGGAGCTCGTCGAGGGTGTCGCGGACGAGCTTTCCGCACAGTTCGATCATGATTCACTTCCTCCTAGCTGCCGAGGGCGTTGAAGTAGACCTGGCCGTTGGTGAGCGGGCTTGCGCCCGTGAGGCCCTTCTTCGCTGCGATGAGGCCGCGCGTCTCGACAAGCGAGAGGATCGGGGCGCCCGCATCGACGACGGCGGTCATCTGCTTGATGAGGTCGTTCCGCTGGGCAGTCTGATCCTGGGGCGTCGCGGCGAGCTTCGTCCGGAGCTCGTCGAACTTCGCGTCCTTCCAGCCCGTCGTGTTGCTCGGCGCGTTCCCGGCGTAGTACGCGAAGCTGTAGAACGCGGGATCCGCGATGACGATCGGCTCCGAATAGAGCACCGCCTCGAAGCGGCCCTGGATGAGCGCGCTCGAGAAGTCGGTCGAGCTCGCGACGTTCTGGAGCTGGACGGTGACGCCGATCTGGCTCAGCATCGACTGGATGAGCACGGACGACTTGTTCGCGACGGGCCCGGGCCGCGTCGCGCTGTAGCTCAGCGTGAGCTTGAAGCCGTTCGCGTAGCCGGCGTCCGCCATGAGCTTCTTCGCCCCGGCCGCGTCGAACTTGTACACGCCTGAGGGGTCGCCGCCGGGGAACGTCGCCTGGGCCGCCTTGCCGTAGCCGGCGTAGGCGCCCTTCACGAGGGCATCGCGGTCGATCGCCATCGAGAGGGCCTGGCGCACGCGGGCGTCGGAGAGGGGACCGGACTTGACGTTGAACATGAGCGTGTCCCGCGTTGCGCTCGGGCAATTGAGCACCGTCACGTCGGGGGACTTCCCGAGGGATGCGTACTGGTCGTACTCGAAGCCGTTCGCGATCTGCGCCTCGCCCGACTGCATGAGCTGGCTGCGGGTCGAGGTGTTCGGCACGGCCTTCACGACGACGCGCTTGACCGAGCCGCGCTGGCCCTCCCACTTGGGATCGGCCGTGACGGTGAGGGACGTTCCCGGCGTGAACTCCTCGAGGTCCCATCCGCTGTAGTCGGCGAGATTCTTCGAGAGCCAGTTGTTCGCCGTCGGATCGTCCGCGGTGATGTGCTTCTTCGCCTCGACGCTGTCGTGGATGTAGAACAGGTTGTTCTGGAGGGACTCGATGCTGAACGACGTGAGGGCGGTCGTGTTGAGCTCGACCGTCTGGTCATCGATGACCTTGGCCACGTTGTTGACATCGAAGCCGCTGCTCGCGAGCGTGCCCTTCATGACCGGCTGGCGCACCATGCCGATCTGGAGGCTCCACCGGACGTCCTCGGCCGAGAGCGTGTGGCCGAACTGGCTCGTGAGCTTCCTGAGCTTGACGATGATGCCTTTGCCGTCCGGGGCGGGGGTCGCGCTCTCGGCGAGCCGGCCGGACACCTCGGTGGTGGGCTGGCCGCACGGATCTGAACTCGTCGCGGTGGACTTGTATTGGAGCAGCTGCGAGCCGAGGCCGCTCAGCACGACGTGGGAGGCGCTTCCGCCCCAGGGGGCGGGTGTGAGGCTGTCGGGCAGGGCCCCGACGGCAAGGACGATGCTGTCCGGCTGAGTGGGGGACGCGGAACTGCCGCCTCCGCAGCCGGTCAGGGAAACCGCAAGGGCGGCGGCCAGGCCGCCGGAGAGCAGACGCAAGCGATTCATGGTCTTACACCGGTTTCTTTGGGGTGGGGTGGGTGGGGGAAGAACAGGTGGGGTGGGTGGGGGAAGAACAGGTGGGGTGGGTGGGGGAAGAACAGGTGGGTGGGTGGGGGAAGAACAGGTGGGTGGGTGAAACGGGGCCACGGGAGCCCTGCTAGTACCTGTAGGCCTGCTTGTGGCCGGCCCGGATGATCGGTTCGACGTCGCGGAGGTTGGTGATGACGTTGCCGTGGGTCGGGGCAACGGTGGTCACTCCGAGCTCGTCGATGAGCGCGAGGACGCGGTCGTAGACCCGGTCGGCGTCGTTCGCGAAGCGCGCCCAGTAGAGGGCGCTGCCGGTGAAGAACGCCGCGTTCTCGACGGCGACCGGCCCGGAAAGCTCGGTGGTCACGAGCCCGCACTCGCCCGGAAGGTGCACGGGATCCTCGTCGTCGAGTTCGGGGCGGTGCATGTAGCAGAAGCCGTCCGCGGTGAAGAGGACGCCGGATTGCGGCACGAAGCCCCATTGGGTGTTGGGGAGGTCGCGGATGAGGGCCTCGACGATGAGGAACTCGGTCCCGCCGCCCAGGTCGATGCGGTCGCCCGGCACACGCGCGTGGAGGTTCGGCTCGATCTGCGGATAGAACAGGTGGTAGTCGCGGATGTCGCCGACGATCTGGACGTTGGGGTACTTCTGGACGAGCCGCGGCAGGTTGCCGGTGTGCGGGAGCTCGGGGTGCGTCGGGAATACGTAGTCGAGCTCCCGGCCGCCGAGGAGCCCGTCGAGCTTCTCGGAGATGATGGGCCAGCTCGAGGGGTTGCCCGTGTCGACGAGGATCGACGCCGTTTCGCCTTGAACGAGGAACGTCGAGTTGTGGCCGTGGATCACTCGACCGTCGATGTTGAAGGGGAGGCAGGAGCTCATCCAGGTCACGCCGTCGGCAATGCTCCGCGGAAGGTCGCTGCTCATCGTCTCAACTAGCTCTTCCATGGGTCCTCCTAGACGGCCTGCGGCACGAGCCCGGCGTGCTGCGGTTCGAGGGCTTTGAGCATGAAGTCGAGATGGCGTCGCACCACGTCGCGGCCGCGGAGCGCGCATCCGCGCGAGGGGGCGACGATCTCGGGATCGAGTTCGTCGAACTTCGCTGCGAGCCAGTCCCGCAGCGGCTCGCGCGTGGCGCGGGGCAGCCACTCATACTTCGCGTAGAGGTGGCCCGCCACCTGCTCGGGCGTCGTGGTGTCCTCGACGGTCGAGTCGATGACGCGGGGGCTGTCCGGCCGGGCCATGACGCCGTGGGTAAACGTGTCTGACGTGAAGAGCGCGCCGGTCTCGGCATCCCAGCCCCAGAAGGTCATGAGGAGCCGGAGGAGCGGCGCCTCGATCTCGAGCACGCGGCCGGGTCCGATCTCGATGGTGGCAGCTCGGGCAACCGAGTCGCCATGGCCGGTGCGCTGCGCGTCGATCTGGTGGCGGCGGCTGCGCAGCCCGGTGCGGGCGAGGTCCTCGAACGCGTCGAAGGGGTTGATGACGCCACCCGTGAAGAGTCGCTCGATGTCGAAGTGCCGGACGATGGGCTCAAGATTGGAGACGCAGTCCATCTCGGCCCGCGTGAAGAAGACCGAGAGGCTCCCGCCCTCGCCGATGAGGGTCGAAAGGTCTTCGAGGATCTCGTCGCTGTGGACCGCAAGCCCCGAGTCGACGAGCAGATGGGAGTGTCCCGCTGCGCCGGGCTCAGAGAGCAGGTAGCAGTTCGAGGGCTGGAAGCCGGTTGCCTGCGGGGGCACCCAGCTCACGCGGCCGTCGAGGGGGATCAGCCCACCGAGGACGACCAACTTGTCGTTCTTTATTTTAGTGAACATATCTTCAATCTATTGATGGCTCTTCAAGGTGTCAAGGGTCACATTGCCGGCGTCGCGATGGGGCGGGCGCGGCGTCTTGGCCGCAGCGCGACACCGCGGGCCCGCGGATCGAGCAGCGTGATGAGCACGTCGAGGATGACGTAGCCGAACAGGCTCGTCGCCCCCATCACGAGGACGAAGCCTTGGATGACCGGCATGTCCCCCTTGAGCACGCCGTCGAGCGACCACCCGCCCACGCCCGGCCACGAGAAGACGCTCTCGATGATCGCCGCGCCGCTCAGGGCGGCCGCGAACAGCAGCACCATGTACGTCATGAGGGCCGCCCGCACGTCGCTCAGGGCGTAGCGGTACACCTGGAAGGGCCGCAGTCCGCACGCCCTCGCGAATTCGATCTGCGGAGAGTGGAGGATCTGCAGAAGGCCCGTGCGGACGGTCTTCCCGAACGGCGCCGCGAAGAACAGCCCCATCGTGACAATCGGAAGGGCCGCCCGGCTCAAGACCGAGCCCAGGATCTTCCACTGCCCCGCGATCACCGCGTCCACGAGCACCGAACCGGTGACCTTGGGCGGCGGGATATCGGCGCTTGCGAGCATTCCGAGCGGGGCCGGCGCAAGGTGGAGCTGCTGGTAGAAGATGAACAGCAGGAGCAGGGCGAGCACGAATTCTGGCATCGCCATGAGCACCGAGACGCCAGCGGTGAACGTCTTGTCCGGCAGCCGCCCGCTCCGATACGCCGCGAACGTGCCCATCGCGACGCCGAGGAGGAGCGCGAGGACGAGCCCCGGCACGAGATAGACGAGCGTGTTGGGCAGTCGCGTCCAGAGCTCCTGCGCGACGGGCGTGCCCGTGAAGAACGAATGGCCCAGATCGCCCCTGAGCGTGCGGCCCAGGTAATCGAGGTATCGGTCCCAGAGGGGCTTGTCGAGGCCGAGCTCGCCGTGGATGCGGGCGATATCGTCGGGCGTCGCGTACTCGCCGAGAAGGGCGACGGCGGGATCCCCGGGCAAGAGGGACACGAGCCCGAAGCTCAGCGTCACGAGGCCGAGGAGAAGGCCGACGGCGATGGCCAGCCGCGAGGCGATGTACCGGATCATGCGTTGGCCGCCTTGGTGGGAAGGAGGGAGCCGTCGTCGTCTGGCGGGATGTCCGCTCCGCCGACAGGCGGGAGGCCGCCGTCGTCGTCCGGCGACATATATGGAAGAGGAGCCATCGCTGCCGCCATGAGCGCCTGGGTGTAGGGCTGCTGGGGGCGGTCGAGGACGTCGAGGGCGGGGCCCGTCTCGACGAACCGCCCGCGATGCATCACCGCGACGCGCGAGCAGAAGTGGCGCACGGTCTCGATGTCGTGGGAGATGAAGACGTACGTGAGCCCGCGGGCCCGCTGGAGCTCGGAGAGCTTGCGCAGGATCGAGGCGCGGATCGTGAGATCGAGCGACGACGTCGGCTCGTCGAGGACGACGATGCTCGGATCCGTCACGAGGGCCCTGGCGATGCCGACGCGCTGCTGCTGCCCGCCGCTCAGGTTGGCGGGCCGTCGGTCGAGGAACTGCGCCGAGAGGCCCACTTCGTCGAGCGTCCTCTCAACCTTCTTGAGCCGCTCGGTGCGCGAGGCGCAGAGCTTCGCGACGATGAGCGGCTCCTCGACGATCTGGCGGACCGTCAGCCGCGGATTGAGCGACGCGAACGGCTCCTGGAACACGATCTGCCAGTGGCGTCGCTTCCGCCGGAGGGCACGCGGCGCGAGGGCGCGCACGTCCTGCCCTTCGAGCAGGATGGAGCCCGAATCCGCCTCGTGCAGCCTCAGGAGGAGGCGCCCGAGCGTCGACTTCCCCGAGCCGCTCTCGCCGATGATCCCGAGGCATTCGCCGGCCTCGACGTCGAAGGAGACGCCGTCGACCGCCGTCAGGACGCGGCCTTGGGGCGTCTGGAACGTCTTGCGCAGCTCCTTCACTTCGATGATGGGCATCACGCACCCCCTGTCTCGGACATCGCGGCCCCAACGGGCCGCGATGGGTCGGATGGCCCCACGACGGACCTGAGCAGCGACGCGGTGTACGGGTGCTCGGGGGCGGTGAAGACCTTCGACACGGGCCCCTGTTCGACGAGGTTCCCGTGGTACATGACGAGGACGCGGTCGCAGTACTCGGCCACGACCCCGAGGTCGTGCGTCACGATGAGCATCGACCGCCCGCTCCTGCTCGTGAGCTCGCGAAGCGTGTCGAGAACCTGGCGCTGCACGGTGAGGTCGAGCGCCGTCGTCGGCTCGTCGGCGATGACGAGCCGCGGGTTGAGGTAGAGCGCCATCGCGATGACGACGCGCTGCGCCATGCCGCCGCTCAGCTCGTGCGCGTAGCCGCGGATCACGCGCTCGGGTTCGCTCACCCCCGTGGCCTCGAGCAGGCCGACTGCGCGCTCTCGGGAGGCGGCGTCGACCCTGACGCCGTGCGCCTTTGCGATGTTCGCGAACTGCTTCTCGATCCTTAGCACGGGATTGAGCGCGCTGAAGGGATTCTGGGCGACGAAGCCGATCTCCCGGCCCCTGAGCTCGCGCATGCGCCGCTCCGGCACATCGAGCAGCGGGCGTCCGCCGAAGACCACGCTCCCTGCTGCCACGCGTCCCGGGGGCACGAGCAACCGCGTGATCGAGCGGACGACCGTTGACTTGCCGGACCCCGACTCGCCGACGATGCCCACGATCTCCGTCTCGCCGACGTCGAACGAGATGCCATGGAGCGCCCGCACCGCGCCGCCGCGCGTCGCGAATTCGGCGACGAGCCCGCGCACCTCGAGCCCCGCCCTCATCGGGCACGCTCCACGCGTTCGATGCGGTTCTCAAGCGCGCCCGCGAGGATGTTGAGCGACCCGATCGCGAGGAGCATCGCAGCCGTCGGGAAGCCCGAGGCCCACCAGTCCCCGCGAATGAGCATGCTGAAGCCGTCCGCGATCATGCCGCCCCAGCTCGGCTGCGGCGGCTTCGCCCCGACGCCGAGGAAGTTGAGGGCCGCGATCGTGCCGAGCGCGTTCGCGGCGGTCAGGGTGGCCTGGACGAGCACGACGCCATAGGCGTTGCGGAAGATGTGGTTGAACGCGACGCGAAGCGGCGAGCAGCCGGTTGCGACCGCCGCTTCGACGTAGCGCGCCGAGCGCAGCGAGAGCGCTGCCGCCCGCGAGAGCCGCACGAAGCGCGGCGCCCCGACGACGGCGATCGCGATCACGACGTCGAGCACCGAACCGCCCATGAGCTGAATGCCGACGACGGCGATCACGATCGTGGGCAGCGCTGCGAAGGCGTCGACGACCCGCATGAGCGCGTCGCCGACGCGGCCGCTCGTCGCGAAGAGGCCGAGCGGAACGCCGACGATGAGAGCGAGGGCCGTCGCACCGATGGCAATGGGGAGGTCGAGCTTCGCGGCCTCGATCGTGCGCGAGAAGACATCCATTCCGTTGCCGTCCGTGCCGAACCAGTACGTGCCGCTGGGGGCCACGGCGATCGCGTTGGGGTCCGGCCTGAGCGGACTGTGGGGATACGGCATGACGAGGGCGAGGAGCGGGAGGCCGAGGATCACGGCTGCGGCGATCACCGTCACCGCGACATGTGATCGTGCGAAGACCTCAGCCCTCCCCCTCCTCGCCCATTCGGCGACGCGCAGCCCCGGCGAGGTGCGCGGAATTCCCTGAACACTCATGGGGCATGCTCCGCGGCGGCGGGCACGTCCTTGTGCCGCCGAGAGGATCGGGCAGACAGCTGGGGCATGTGGACTCCTTGAATCAAAGCGTCATCACTTTATTGAACCGACCCTCGCCGACTTTGGGAAGGTCTGGTATCCCAGAGTGGGCGTTCGGTTTGTTGGAGCGGAAGAAGTGCGTGTTGCGACGCACCAGCCGAGAGAAGTTTAGGAATGCCATTCGTTGAACCATTGACAGGCCTCCGACGCAATCTTCAATATAGTGACACACACCATACGTTGTTGAAGATGATCTGGGAAGAGGAGCACTACGAGATGTCGACGCTGAGCGAAGAAGCCACGCTGCCTGTCCCCGAGGCCCCCGCCTCCGCACCGAAGGTCCGGTATCTTCTGCACGACGGCGAACTCGTCGACTACCACGACGCCCGCCTGCACGTCCTCAGCACGACCCTCAAGTACGGCGTCGGCGTCTTCGAGGGCTTCCGCGCCTATTGGAGCGAGGACGAGAAGCAGCTCTACGCGTTCCGTGTGGGCGACCACATGCGCCGGCTCGTCGACTCGATGCGCGTCGTCGAGATCGACGGGCCGCAGGACGTCGACGTCCTCACCGAACAGCTCCTCGGGCTCGTCCGCGCCAACGAGCTGCGCGGCAACCTCCACATGCGCGCCCAGGTCTTCGTCGACTCGAGCGACGGCAAGCCCGAAGACACCGGCCCCGCGACCGTCTTCATGGCCGCGATCCCGATGGGGAACTACTTCGGCGCGACGGGCCTCGACGTGCAGATCAGCAGTTGGGCCCGCCTCTCCGACCGCTCGATGCCGCCCCGCATCAAGTCCATAGCGAACTACCAGAACGGCCGGCTCGCGATGCTCGAGGCGCGCCGCAACGGCTACGACGCTGCCCTCCTCATGACCGAGTCCGGCCACGTCGCCGAGGGCGCGGGCTACAACGTCTTCATGGTGCGCAAGGGTCGGCTCTGCACGCCGCCCACGACGGACAGCATCCTCGAAGGCATCACGCGGGACAGCGTCTTGCACCTCGCGCGCACCGAGCTCGGGCTCGACGTCGATATCCGGCCCATCGACCGCACCGAGCTGTACTCGGCGGACGAGGTCTTCGTCTGCGGGAGCGCTGCGGAGGTCAACCACGTGACGTCGGTCGACCGCACGCCCATCGGCTCGGGCGGCGTCGGCGAGCTCACGGCCCGGCTCCAGCGGCTCTACCTCGACGCCGTCGTCGGCCGCGCCGCCGCGGACCAGGGCTGGGCCCAGCCCGTCTACCCGGCGTAGGGCGAGGCATGGCCTCCCCCATCACCGGCCAGCTGGCCCGCGCAGGCTTCGCCTATGCCGGATACAATCATGCATCCACGGTGTTTACGGCACTCGCCGCGCCCATCCTCGAGGTCGAACAGGGCGAGCGCTTCATCCTCGAGGCGCGCAGCCTCCTCACGGGCGGTTTCTTCGAGGCCGGAGAGTACGAGAAGTGCTCGATCCCGGTGACCGGGCCCGTCGTCGTCCACGGCGCCCGCCCGGGTGATGCGCTCCGCGTCGACCTCCACGACATCCGCGTCGCGGACCGCGGCGCCATGGTGACCCTCCCTGGGCGCGGCGGGTTCGGCGAGCCGCTGGGCCGCTTCGGTCACGTCGTCGAGATCGACGACGGCGGGGTCCACTTCGCCGACGGCGTCGCTATCCCCGTGCGCCCCATGGTGGGCAAGCTCGGGGTCGCCCCGGCCGACGGCGAGCCAAGCTCGAGCACGGTCGGTCCCTATGGCGGCAACATGGACTGCAACGATGTGACTGCAGGCTCCGCCGTGATCCTTCCCGTCCAGGCCGACGGCGCGCGGCTCTTCGCGGGCGACCTTCACGCCGCGCAGGGCGACGGCGAATGCTCGCTCACGGGCGTCGAAGTCGAAGGCTCGGTGACGCTCTCCTGCCGTGTGCTTCCCGGCGTCGCCGTGCGGCGGCCCGTCGTCCTCTCGGCCGGCCGTGTCATCACGATCGGAGACGGCGACGATCTGGACGCCGCCGCGCTGGCGGCGCTCGACGACATGCTCGAGCTCGTCGTCGTCGACCGCTCGTGGAGCCGCGAGAAGGCGGCGATGCTGCTCAGCGCGGCCGCCGACGTCGCCGTCTCGCAACTCGTCAACGCGCGCGCGTCCGTCAAGGTGAGCCTCGCCGAAGAGTACTTCCTTCATTCCCCCTTCTCTCCTGCCTAACCTCGGAGGCTTCTATGCTTGATCTCCTGCTGACCAACGGCCTCGTCGTGACGCCGTCGGGCGCCCGCCGCCTCGACATCGGCATCGCCGGCGGCACGATTGTCTCGCTCACAGCGCCCGAGTTCGGGAATCCCGCCGAAGCCCGCCGGACCATCGACCTGCGCGGCCAGCTCGTGGTGCCCGGTGGCGTCGACCCCCACGTGCACACCAACAGCGTCCTGCCGACCGCCGCGGAAAGCGGCATCATGTGCTTCGGCCCCGACCGCGTGAGCGAGGGGGCAATCTACGGCGGGACGACGACGCTCGTCGACTTCGCGCACTGGCAGCCGGGTGACGAACTGTCCCAATCGTTCGCCCGGAAGTCCGCCGAATGGGCCGGAAGCAGCTTCACCGACTACGCGTTGCACGGGACGTTCAAGGAGCCGGAGATCCCGTTCGAGGTGCTCGAGCAGATCCCGGACGCCGTCGCCGCGGGCCACGGGAGCTACAAGGTCTGGATGACCAACACGACGCCCACCCGGCCCCGGCAGAAGACCGACCTCGGCAATATGTGGGGCCTCATGGAGCAGACCGCAGCGGCCGGGGCGATGCTCGCCGTCCACGCCGAGGACGACGACATCGTCATGTACTCGTACAAGCGGCTCGAGCGAGCCGGGCAGACCGGCCTCGAGTACATGTCCCACGCGCATAACAACCTCTCCGAGAAGCTCTCGTTCCAGCGGGCCATCACGCTCGCCGAGCACGTCGGCGCGCCCATCTACCTCATGCACGTGAGCGCGCGCGAGGGCGTCGACGCGATCCGCGACGCGCGCGGGCGCGGCCTGCCGGTCTACGGCGAGGTGCTCCCCCACTACGCGCACTTCACGGCCGAGGACTACCGCCAGGAGAACGGCGCGATCTACCACACGTACCCGTCGCTCAAGTCGGCCGACGATCGCGACTCGATGTGGGACGCCCTCCTCGAAGGCGTGCTCAGCACGCTCGCGACCGATGGCGTGTGCACCGATCTCGACGTCAAGACCCGGGGCAAGACGATCTTCGACGCGACCGGCGGGCACGCGGGCGTCGAGATGCGGATGGCCGTCGCGTACACCGAAGGGGTTTCGAAGCGCGGCCTCGACCTCACGCGGTTCGTGGACCTCACGTCCGCGAACGCCGCGAAGATCCTGGGGCTGTATCCGCGCAAAGGCGCGATCGCGATCGGGAGCGATGCCGACCTGGCCGTCCTCGACACGACCGACGCGCGCCGGGTCACCGCCTCGGACCTGCACGAGGCCGACTACACGCCGTGGGAGGGCTACGAGGTCGCGGCATGGCCGAGCATGACAGTGCTGCGCGGGCAGGTTGTGGTCGAGGACCGCGAGCTCAAGACCGGGCCCCTCGGCGTGCTGCAGGAGCAGCGGGTTTCGAGCGACGTGCGGAGCCGCCCGGCCTGCTGACCCTTCCCGTTGCCCAGGACGAGTGGCCACCTCTCGCCAACCCGTGGCCACACGTCTAGGACGAGCGGCCACCTCTCGCCAACCCGTGGCCAAAGAGGCGGGGCACTCCGCCGTCGTCCGCTGCCCGCGCTGCCCCACCCTCGGAGCAGTATGGTGTGGGCATGTGCCGCCTGTTCGCCCTGCACGCGGGTCGAAATCGAGCCAAAGCGACGTTCTGGCTGCTCGACGCTCCGGACAGCCTGAGAGAGCAGAGCCGCCGTGAGCCCGACGGAACCGGCGTGGGCACGTTCACTCCCGAGGGACGGCCGAAGGTCGAGAAGCAGGCCGTGGCCGCGTGGGAGGATCGGGCGTTCGCGCGCGAGGCTCGCCACCTCGAGAGCACGACCTTCCTCGCCCACGTACGCTATGCGAGCACGGGAGCCCATACGTTCGTCAATACCCATCCGTTCGAACAGGCCGGTCGGCTCTTCGCGCACAACGGCGCCTTCGGCGGACTCGACCGACTCGAACAGCGGCTCGAGGACCTCGGCACGGCGAGCCTCGTACGCGGCGAGACGGACAGCGAACGCCTCTTCGCCCTCATCACCGCGGAAACGCGCATCGCGGGCGGCGATGTGGGCGCGGGGATCGCACACGCGGTCGCCTGGGTCGCCGAGAACCTCCCCGTCTTCAGCCTCAACTTCATCATCACGACGGCCACCGAACTCTGGGCCCTGCGCTACCCGGACAGCCACGAGCTGTACGTCCGCGAGGACCACGGCGCCCCCGAGGCGGAGCCACGTCGCCTCGACGCCACGAGCCAGCGGATCACGGTGCGCAGCCCCGACATGGGCGACCGCGTCCTCGTCGCGACCGAGCGCATGGACGACGACCCCCGGTGGCGGCTCGTGGAACCGGGCGAACTGCTTCACGTGGGGCCGGACCTTGTGCCCGCCTCAAGCCGCCCGATCCCCCGCGCACCAGCGATCCAGCTCTCACTCGCCGATCTGGACGCGAGGGCCGCGGCCTCCCAGCGCCCGCACCCGGCCTAGCTCGCCCTCTCGGCCTGAGTCAGGCCGGCGCTTTGGCTCGCCCGAGCAAACTGCAGCTGGGCGGTCGCCGAACAACTCGGCAGGCGGTGGCTGCGCGGCCCGCGTAGAAGATCGCGCGCCACTGCGTGGCCGAAGCCCAGGAACGCGGGACGCCGCCCCTCCTCGCCGCGTACTCACGCGTGCGGTGCCGCGTGGTGCGCCTGCCGGGACCCATCGATTTCAGGTATCGGGTACGCATGACGCGACCCAGCCGACGTGGGACATTGAGCCCAGGGTGGAAACCCTTGGTCCGGGTGCAAGACCGGATGGAGGCGAGGACAGCATGCCGACCGCGACGCGGACCAGCAGCGACCCCGGCAACGCAAGCCACATACACCTGGAGGTGGTGGGCTCGCCCAGGATCGCCCGAGATCTCGGAGCGAGCGCCCTCGTCCCGGTCGTCCACACGCCGGGGTTGGAGGCACTGGATCCCCAGGCAGCCTATTGGTGCTCGGGGTCCTGGGCGGCCAGGGTGGTTGCCACCGGCCACCACCCGTTCCTCTCCCCGGGCCCGGCATGGCTGGCCCGCCTGCCGGAGGAGTTCCTCGCGCGGCCGCTGCGCTCGGGCTTCCTCGGAGACCTCTTCCACCCATGGCGCCGTCCGCTGTTCGTCAGCCTCGCCCAGCACGAATCGCGCACGTTCCACGGCCGAGTCCACTCGGACGCCGAATCCCTGCTCGCGCTCGCGTTGAGCGCCTTCCCAGGCCGTTCCCTGCAGGAGCTGTGCGGACTCGCCACGATCGTGTCCCAGCCGGTCGTCTTCGCCCAGGAGTTCCGGTGCTTTCTCGCCCGGGCTCGAGTCACCTCGGTGAGCCACACGCGCACCCGCTACGGCGGGGCCGAGACGACCTGGCAAGCCCACGGCAGGGACGAAGGACCCGACACCAGGGATGCCCAACGCTTCGCCCAGGAGGTCGCAGACGCAGTGGGGCCGGATCAAGCCCCGGGGTACTGTCTCGACGTCGGCCGTCTCGACGTCGGCCGATGGGCCGTCATCGACGCGAGGCCAGCGTGGTCTGCCGACCCCTGCCGCGGCGATCCCGACGGAACGGTCGCCGCGATACTTTCCTCGCAGGAGGAAAACCCCGACTGGGGCTGGCGCCCCGACCCCCTCACCGCAGCTGCGGCCCAGCCCCTCCCCAGCCCGCAGATACTGGTCGCCTGAGCGATTCCGCCCCCCGTCCGGGCCCTACCCCGCGCTGGAGCGCGGGGCGGAGTCCGAAAGGCTCGGCAATCTGCCGGTGCGCCGGTACGCGTGCGGCGCGAGCACCACCGCCACGCCGACCACGGAGCCGATCGCCGTGTCGATGAAGCGGTCGTGGAGGAGCGCCCCGGGATCGGTGTGCGCGGCGAGAAGGGTCGAGAGGAGCGCGAGCGGTGTCACGCACACCTGTGCGAGGAAGTATTGCCGCGCGATGAGCATTTCCGCACCGAACTGGCACACCGCGATGAGCACGACCATGGCCCACGGCGCGGGCCGCAGCGCCGCGATCCCCGCGAGGAGCACAAGGCCGACGACGGTGCCCAGCACACGTTGCAGCCCCCGGCTCGCGCGGTGCCGCGTCGAGTGCCCGACGAGCGGCACGACGGCGGCCACCATGGCCCAATAGTTGTGGCCGAAACCCAGGGCCTGGCCGACGGCGGTCGCGGCCACACCCGCGATGCCGGGAGCCACGAGGTACCCGATCGACTCGAGCCACACTGCCCGCCGCTCAGCCTTCCCCAGCCGAACGCGCGCCGCCGCCCGAACGTCCGCCCACGCGAGGGGGCTGCGGCGGGACGCGGTCACGCGCGAGGAGAGGCCGATCGCGAGGCAGAGGGCAAACGTGGCGCCGGCGGCGAGCACCGCATCCGCGAGCGGCGGCTGATGCGGGAGCGACGAGACGGCCGCGAACGCGAAGATGTGGAACAGCGAGCCCGCGGGCCGAAGGCGCCACAGGCCCACGAGCACCGAGCACAGCCACGCGACGATGGTCGTGGCCTCGACGATCTCCCACGGAGTGAGCGCTCCACCCGGGCTGAGCCGTGCCGCGAGCGTGGCCGCGAGGATGACCCCGAGCATGAGCAGCCCCGCGCGGGCCTGCGCGACGACGCGGACGCGATGCGGCTCGTTGCGTCCATAGATCCCGGTGAACGCTGCGAAGCTCGCGAAGATCGCGAGGTCGAGGCGGTTCGCGAGCGTGAGCGCCAGGAGCGGAACGAACACTCCCAGCGCCACGCGCAAGGCGGGCTGGTGGTCGTTCCGGGCCGGGCCGATGGAGAACAGCAGCTCATGCAGGAAGCGGACGACGACGGCGAGCGGCCCGCGCGGGCGAGCCTCGCCGTCGTTGTTCGCGCCAGGGCGAGATGCGGACGGAAGCCCTGCCCCGCTCATGCGGCCCTTACTCCGCGGCGGCGAGCTGGCCGCACGCGCCGTCGATCTCCTTGCCGCGCGTGTCGCGCAGGGTCGTGGGGATGCCGGCCGCGCGGAGCGTCTCGACAAACTCGTCCTGGACCTCTGGCTCGGACGCGGTCCAGATCGACCCCGGGGTGGGGTTGAGCGGGATCGGGTTGACGTGGACCCAGCCGCGGCCGCGCTGGTTGAGCTTCTTGGCCAGGAGGGCGGCGCGCCAGGCATGGTCGTTCATGTCCTTGATGAGCGCATACTCGATGCTCACGCGGCGGCCGGTCTTGCGGAAGTAGTCGTACGCGGCGTCGATCGCCTCGTCGACCTTCCAGCGGTTGTTGACGGGGATGAGCTCGTCGCGGAGCTCATCGTCGGGCGCGTGGAGGGAGAGCGCGAAGGTGACCGGGAGCTCCTCGTCGGCGAGCTTGCGGATCGCGGGGACGAGGCCCACGGTCGAGACCGTGATGTTGCGGGCCGACATCCCGAGGCCTTCGGGCGCGGGGTCCACGAAACGGTGGACGGCGGCCATGACGCGCTTGTAGTTCGCGAGCGGCTCGCCCATGCCCATGAAGACGATGTTGGTGACGCGCTCGTCCGGGTGTTCACTCACGCCGAGCTCCCCAGCCGCGATGACGCGGTTCGCCGCGACGACCTGGTCCACGATCTCTGCCGTCGACATGTTGCGCGTGAGGCCCGCCTGGCCCGTCGCGCAGAACGGACAATTCATGCCGCAACCAGCTTGGGAGGAGACGCACAGCGTGATGCGGCCCGGGTAGCGCATGAGGACCGACTCGACGAGTGCGCCGTCGAAGAGGCGCCAGAGGAACTTGATGGTGTTGCCGTCGTCGGTGCGCAGGCGGCGGACCTCGGTGAGGAGCGGCGGGAACATCGCCTCGACGAGCTCCTCGCGGCCGGCCTTCGGCAGGTCGCTCATGCGCACGGGATCCGTGGTCCAGTGCTGGAAGTAGTGCGTGCTGAGCTGCTTCGCGCGGAACGCCGGCAGGCCGAGCTCCTTGAGCTTCCCTTGACGCTCCGCGAGCGTGAGGTCCGCGAGGTGCTGCGGCGGCTGCTTGACGCGCGGGGACGCGAACTGGAGCAGCGGCCGGCCCTCGGCGGTGCGCTGCTGTTCCCAGCCCTCCGCCGCGGGGAGGACCTGGGGGCGCGCGTCGTCGCCGGCACGGCTCGCGGGCGTGCGGCTCACAGGTGTGTTCGGAGTTGGCGTGGGGGAAGTCATCCCGTCCATCATCCCATGCCGGTTTTCGCGTTCCCGAATCGGGGCACTATGATTCCGCTCTCGCGGGGCAAGATCTGGCCACGGGTTGTTCGAAAGGTGGCCACCCGTCCCCCAGACGCGTGGCCAGCTCTCGCCAACGCGTGGCCAGCTCTCGCCGACGCGTGGCCAGCTGCGGGTGGTTACGCTTCCGCTCTCGCCGCGGCACCAGCGCTCCCGCCGCGAGACCCGTTCGGGCTCGCGCCTGCCTGTTCGAGGTAGAGCCGCGCGTACGCGCCGCCTGCGGCGAGCAATTCGGCGTGCGTGCCATGCTCGACGATCCGCCCATGGTCGACGACGTAGATGACGTCGGCGCCGACGACGGTCGAGAGCCGGTGCGCGATGGCGATCGTCGTGCGGCCATGGGCCGCGGTGTCGAGGGCCTTCTGCACGACGCGCTCCGAGATCGTGTCGAGGGAGCTCGTGGCCTCGTCGAGGACGAGCACTTCGGGATCCTTGAGCAGCACCCGCGCAATCGCGATGCGCTGCTTCTCGCCGCCCGAGAGCCGGTAGCCGCGCTCCCCGACTACGGTGTCGTAGCCGTCGGGGAAGGACATGATCGTCTCGTGGATGTTCGCGGCGCGGGCGGCGGCCTCGAGCTCGTCCTGCGTCGCGCCGGCCTTCGCATAGCGGAGGTTCTCGGCGATCGTCGCGTGGAAGAGATACGTCTCCTGGCTCACGATCCCGATGTGGCCCACGAGCGATTCGCGCTCGAGCTCGCGCACATCGCGCCCCGCGAAGCGGACGGCTCCCGCACTCGCCTCGTAGAACCGCGGGATGAGATACGAGACGGTCGTCTTCCCGGCGCCGCTCGGGCCGACGAACGCGGCGTACTGGCCGGGCTCGACGCGGAAGGAGACGTCCTCGAGGGTGGCCCGGTCCTCGCCGCGCGCATCCGGATAGCGGAACGTCACGCCGTCGAACTCGATCTCGCCGAGCCGCGGCGAGGCCGCGGGGAGCGGCACGGCGCCCGGCGCGTCGGCGATCGCGGGGCGGAGGTCGAGGTACTCGAAGATGCGCGCGAAAAGGGCGCCGGAGGTTTGCAGGTCGAGCGCCACGCGCATGATCGCCATGAGGGGGAACAGCAGCCGGGCTTGGACCGTGGTGAAGGCCACGATCGTGCCCGCCGTGATCCCGTGGACCCCGCCCGAGAGCAGCCACCCGGACACGAGATAGACGATCGCCGGAATCGACGAGAGGAAGATGCTCACGAGGGCGAAGAAGTACTGCCCGCTCATGGCCTGCCGCACTTGGAGCTTCACGAGATTGCGGTTCTCCGCGGAGTACTTCTCGATCTCGTCCGGCTGGCGGTTGAAGCTCTTCGAGAGCAGGATCCCGGACACGCTGAGCGACTCCTGCGTGATCGCGGTCATGTCGGAGAGCGATTCCTGCGTCTTGGTTGCGATGCGCGCGCGCACTTGGCCCACGCGGCGCTGGGCGATGACGAGGAACGGCATGAGCACGACGGCGATGAGCGTGAGCTGCGCGTTGAGCGCGAGCATCGCGACGAACGCCGCCATCACGGTCACGATATTCCCCACGACGCCGGAAACCGTGTTGGAGAGGACGCTCGCGACGCCGCCGACGTCGTTCTGGAGCCGAGATTGGATGACGCCCGTCTTGGTGCGCGTGAAGAAGCTCAGCTCCATCGACTGCAGATGGCTGAACAGACGCACGCGGAGCGCGCCCATGACCGAGTTGCCCACGGTCGAGGTGAGGTACGTCTGCCACACCCCGAGGAGCACAGAGACGATGTACACGGCGATCATGAGGCCCACGAGCTCGGCGAGGCGCGCAATGTCGGGGTGCCCGCCGGGCGGGAAAAGGCCGTCGTCGAACGTCCTCTGGGTGAGCAGCGGCGGGGCGACGGAGAGCGCCGCCCCGACAAGCACGAGGACCACGGTCAGCATGAGCGCGCCGCGGTGCGGCGTGAACAGCTCGGCGATGCGCCGGAAGAGGTGCGGGATCTTGGGCGCCTCGGCGTTGAGCTTCTTCTGCAGCGCGACGTCACCGCCCGAAATGCGACCGCCGCGCACGACGGCGGGCGGTCGCCCGGGTGTGATGTGGGACATGCGCCTCCTTAGGAGTACTGCTTACTCTGCAATGATCCCGCTATTCGGCGAGGATGAGGTACAGCGCTTTGCGGGCCTCGTCCAGTGCGGCCGCAGCCTTGGCGCGCTGCTCATCGGTCGCGGCGAAGTGGAACTGCTTGAGCACGCCCATGAGCTTCATGGCACTGGCCACGAGCGCGTCCGCTTCCTCGCTCCGGCCCGGCGCGGCGTCCCATGCCTTCTGGAGCTCCTCGGCATGGTCGGCGACATACTCGCGGCCAGCCTCGGTGAGGGTGAACTCGGTGCGCTTGCCTTCGCCGGTCTGCTCGACGAGCTCTTCGTCGACGAGCTGCTGGAGCGTCGGGTACACGGAGCCGGGGCTCGGGCGCCACATGCCGTTCGTGCGCTCGTTCGCGGCCTGGATGATGCCGTAGCCCGTCGAGGGGCTCTCCGACAGGAGCGAGAGGATCATCGCGCGGATGTCTCCGCGGCTGGCCCTGCGCCCTCCGCGGGGCCCGAAGCCCGGCGGGAAGTCCCGCCCGGGACCGAATCCGCGCCCGAACCCGCGGCCGAAGCCGCCAGGGCCGAAGCCCGGCCCGAAGCCGCCGGGCCCGAAGCCGCGCCCGTCGTGGTGATGCTGATGCTCGTGGTGATGGTCTGGATGTGGATGCATTGATTCTCTCCTTGGTAAGGCGATACACCGATACAGCATCGATGTATCAAGATGTCTCAACGATATATCGCTAATTTTCATTCCACAAGACCTCCCCCAGCTCTTGCCTGCGCCGTTGTACATGACTAATCTCGTCACTACTTTGACGGCTGTCGGCTGGGGACGACCGGAGAAGTAACGCCCTTAAACACGGTGTCACCTCACTTCGGGAGTTCTCATGAGCGCTGTCTCGTCCACACCCAACTTCAACCACGGCTATCCGACACCCGGCCCGCAAGCGCCGACGCCGCAGAAGGTCATGGACCACGTCTTCTTCCTTTCGCAGGGCGCCTGGAAGCAGGCCAGGGAAGACCAGCAGTTCGACTTCGTCGTGGTCGGCTCGGGCTTCTGTTCCCTCGCCTTCGCCGAGCGGACCCTCTCCCACAACCCCCACGCGCGCATCCTCATCCTGGAGCGCGGGCCGTTCTTCCTCCCCCAGCACTTCCAGAACCTTCCGCTCCCCTATCGGCAGACACTCGGCGGCCTCTCGGAAACGTTCCCGTGGACGCTCTCCGCCCAGACCGCCAAGCAACCCGCCGGGAAGATCGGCTGGCAGCACGGCATGGTGCCGTTCTACGGCGGCCGCAGCATCATGTGGAGCGCGTGGTGCCCGCGGCCCGAGGAGCAGGAGATGCGTGCCTGGCCCGCCGAGACGATCGCCGCGGCCCAGCGGAACTTCGCAAGCGCGGAGGCCCTCCTCAACGTCATCCCGGCCGACCGCATCGACGCGGGCGAGTCACGGGCGGCACTCGAGCTCATCAGCCGCACCCGACCTGTCTATGGCGAGCTTCAGAAGGGACTGCAGGGGATCCTCGGCGCCGAGTTCCACCGCATCGATTCCGGCACGCGCTGGATCCCCGCGCCGCTCGCCGCCGCGACCGGGACCGACTCGGGCATCGACTTCGCGAAGTTCTCGACGCCCGCCGTTCTCCTCGAGCTCGCCGACCGGCAGGCCGCGCTTGCGGCGAACGGCGGCGGCGCGCCGCTGAGCATCGTCACGGAGTGCGTCGTCGAGCGCATCCACTCCCAAGGCGGCGCCGCGACCGCGCTCGAGACGAGCCGCGGCGTCGTCGCCCTCGGGGACGCCCAGCTAATCCTCGCGATGGGCACCCTGCCGCCCACGACGCTCGTCCTCAATTCGTTTCCGGAGACGCCCGGCGCGGGCTCGACGTTCTCCGCCCACTTCATCACGTCCGTCGTCGCGCGCGTGCCGCGTGCCGACTTCCCCTTCGGCGAAGGCCTCGGCAGCCTCGAAGTCGCCGCGATCTACCTCGCGGGCGAAAGCTCGGCGGGCATGCAGTACCACGTGCAGCTCTCGGTCCTGGCGGATCGCGAACCGGTCATCAACGCGCAGAAGGCCGAGCGGTACGCGCCCGACGTCGTCGCGACGGCGTCCGCGGCGCAGCTCCGCGGCTCCGAGGACTACCTCGTCTTCGTGTGCGCCGTGCTCGGCGAGCTCGACGAGGCCAACTCCGAGAACTGGCTCAAGCCCGACGGCGGCGCGGACCCTACCTGCAACGTCACCCTCCAAGTCCTGGCCAACGGGACGGACGCCCAGACCTGGGACACGATGGACGAGGCGACGTTCCAGATGATGGAGCGGGTCTTCTCGCCCGCGGGCGCGGGCCGCGTCGAGTACTGGCACGGAAGCCCGGACGACGGCAGCTGGTCGTCCGAGCGGCCGGGCATCCCCGAGCGGCGCGTGCCGGGCCTCGTCCACGAGGGCTCGACGCTCGCGATCGGCGAGACCAACGAGTTCCCCGTCGACACGGGCTACCGCCTGCGCGGCACGGAGAACGTGTACGTCACGGGCGGCTGCCTGTGGCCCACGGGCGGATCGTGGAACCCGACCATGACGATGACGGCGCTCGCCCAAGACCTCGCCGACCGGCTCACGCCCGGGCCCGCCCAGGGCGAGGAAAGCCTCACCGACGAGCTCGCCGCGGCAGGCGGCACCCGATGACCCACGCACCCGATCCCGTGATCCTGCCGACCGAGCCGCCCATGAGCGTCGCGGACGTCCTCAACCGGCAGGACGGCGTCTACTGGGTCGTCAAGAACCGCGACTCGGTGTTCCTCTGGGTCAACGAGAACTTCGCGGACCTCGTCGGGATGAGCAAGGACGAGCTCATCGGCCACAGGGACTCGCGCGCGGCCCACGTCGAGCACGACCAGCAGGTCATGGCGAGCGGCAAGCCCCTCCTGAACTTCCACGAGACCATCGCCGTGCCCACGAAATCGGGCGGCATGGTCAATGTGGACATCGTGACGCAGAAGGGGCTCCTCCGCTCGCTCGACACCGGCGAGATCATCGGCATCACCGTGTGCTTCAGCCTGCGGAACCCGGTCGATGAGTAGCCTCGGGCGAGGCCGCGCGGCGGAAGGCTGGATCAAGCGGCTGGGCCTCACGCCGTCGTCCGTCGGGGGCTGGTTCGGCGCGGCGATGGCCTCCGACGAGACGGTCGACGGCGCCGCCCTCCCCGCGCGCTTCACCGGCCCGCACCCGCTGTACTCGTCGAATTGGTACCTCCTCGAGGAGGGGCAGCACCTGCTCCTGCATCAGCTCAAGCAGGACGAGCTGTGGTTCTTCCACGTCGGCGGGCCACTGCTCCTCCACAGCTTCCCGGACTCTGGGGCCGTCACGGTCGCGATCGGGCCCGATCCCGAACGCGGGGAGACCCTGCACGCCGCGGCGCCGCATTCCACGTGGTTCGGCGCCGAGCTTGCCCGCGGCACGGAGTTCGCGCTCGTGAGCTGCAGCCTCGGGCCGGGCTGGCAGCCGTCCGATCCGACACTCCCCACGGACGACGACGTCGCTCGCCTGTGTGCCCAGTTCCCCGAACGGGAGGTGCTCATCCGGCGGCTCGCGGCTGGTGCCTGAATGCCGACGTGCGCCCTGACGCCGCTACGCTTTCACGCGGTGGCGGCTCACGATCGAGACGCGGTTGAACGTGTTCATCGTCGCAGCGGCCCAGCACAGCGCCGAATATGCCTTGTCTCCCAAGGCGAAGCGCGCGGATTCGAGCGAGGCGACGCGCTCGTCGTCGTCCGGGAGCGTGGTGACGGCCTCCGCGATGGTGAGCGCTGCCTCCTCGATCTCCGTGAAGATCGAGGTTTCCCGCCACGCGGGCAGGACCCGCAGCTTGACCGGCGCCGCGCCCGCCTCCTCCGCGAGCCGCACGTGGAGGTCAAGGCAGAAGGCGCAGCCGTTGATCTGCGAGATGCGCACGTTCGCGAGTTCGACGACGTCGCGCGGCAGCCCGGCGGCGTCCGTCGCCTCGCGCACGGCCGCGGCGAGCGCGTTGAGGGCCTTCCACGATCCGGGATCGGCCTTGTCGAGGTAGAACGCGGGGATCGGGCTCGGCTGGTGGGTCAGCGGGTGGGTCATAGGGGCATCCTTTCATCCCCGCTCGGCGAGATCTGGCCACGCGTCACCACCCAACGGTCGGCCACCTCTCGCCGGACGCGTGGCCAGCTACTTCCCCTGCCACCCCGTGTAGCACTCGGCGATGTAGGCGCGGCCATGCTCCGACTCGAGGAGCGATCGCAGTTCGCCGATCTGCCGCGCGCGGAAGAAGTCGTGGTTCGGCTCTGTCGGGACGGTGTGGAGGAGCGTCGTCATCCAGTACGAGAAGTACTGCGCCTTCCACACGCGGTCGAGGGCGCGGTCGGAATATGTGTCGAGGAGCGCGGACGAACCCGTTGAGAAGTACGAATCGAGGCTTTCGAAGAGCAGCTTCACGTCGTGGAGCGCGAGGTTGAGGCCCTTCGCGCCCGTTGGCGGGACGGTGTGGGCGGCGTCGCCCGCGAGGAACAGGTTCCCGTGGCGCATGGGAGTGTGCACGAACGAACGGAACGGGAGCACGACCTTGTCGATGACCGGCCCCTCCTTGAGCTCGAAGCCGTTGCCGTTGACGCGCACGCGCAGCTGCTCCCAGATCTGCTCATCGGTCCAGCCCGCCAGATTCGTCGCGGGATCGCACTGGAAGTACATGCGCTGCACCGCATCCGTGCGCTGGCTGATGAGCGCGAAGCCGTGCGCCGAGTTCGCGTAGATGAGCTCGGGCGCGCTGCGCGGCGCCTCGGCGAGGATGCCGAACCACGCGAACGGGTACTCGTTGAAGTGCCATGTGCGCTCGGCCGCGGGGACCGCGCCACGGCACAGCGAGCGCGAGCCGTCGGCCCCCACGAGGATCTCCGCCCGGAGCTCCCAGTCCTGGCCATCCGCATCGGTGAAGAACACCTTCGGGGTGCCCGTGAGGTCGGAGACCTGGGTCCCGGAGCACGAATAGCGCACGTCGCCGCCGTCGGCCTCGCGCTGGGCAGCGAGGTCGTCGAAGACGTCGTTCTGCGGGTAGAGCCACACCGAATTCCCCGTGAGGCCCTTGAAGTCGATGCGGTGGCCCTCGCCGTTGACGCGGAATTCGGTGCCCTCGTGCTCGTGGCCGTTCCGGAGCACGTTGTCCACGCCCGAATCGACGAGCAGGTCCACGGATCCGGCCTCGAGGATGCCCGCACGGATGGTGCGCGAGATGGAGTCGCGGCTGCGGATCTCCACGACCGTGTTCTCGATCCCCGCACGGAATAGCAGGTGGGACAGCATGAGGCCGGCCGGGCCGGCGCCCATGATGGCGACCTGGGTCTTGTGGATCTTGCGTTCGCTCATCTCAACTCGCTCTCTCTCGGGCCGGCCCACCGTTGGGCCCGCGCCGAACGTCTGGATCGAGTGTGCGACGGCGGCCGACGACCGCGTAAGGGCGTTTCCGTTGAACGGAAACGCGGTGGCTGCCCTCTTGGAGGCGGCCCTAGCTTGTGATGCATGACACACATTGTTCTTGTCCACGGCGCTTTCCACGGCGGATGGTGCTGGTCCGAGGTCGCCGCAGGGTTGACGCAGAGGGGCCACACGGTCGTGGCTCCGGACCTTCCAGGATCCGGCGATGACCGGACGCCGGTCGAGGAAGTCACGCTCGAATCCGCTGTCGACCGGGTCATCGAGGCCTTGAAGGCTTCCGACGAGCCTTCGGTTCTCGTGGCGCACAGTATGGGCGGCATCGTCACGACGCAAGCGGCCGCACAGGTCCCCGAATTGATCTCCAGGCTCGTCTACGTCACGGCGTTTCGCCCCGTCGACGGCGAGTCGCTCCTCGACCTCACGCACCTCCCGGAAGGGGCTGGGGACGGGGTCCAGGCGAACATCACCGTTGCGGGCGAGCCCCCAGTCGCGACCTTCGACTTCGAGAAGGCGAACGACGTCTTCGGCAACGGAGTCCCAGCCCATCTGGCCCAGGAGGCGGCTGCGAAGCTGACACCCCAGCCGCTCTCCCTCTTCGCGACACCGGTCAGCATCCGCGCGGCCGCCCTTCCGCCGGCCGAGTACGTGATCTGCAGCGAGGACCGCGCGATCCCTCCGGCCCTCCAGGAGCTCATGGCCACGCGCGAACCAGCGAGGACCCACCGGCTCGCGGCCGGGCATTCCCCCTTCTACTCGCATCCGCAGGAGATCGTCGACATCCTGCTCAGCTAGGAGACCGCTGAACCGATGATGCGTCGCGCGCTCAGGTTCCCGGAGTGGCGAGCTGCCGCCCGATGCCGCGCGCGGCCGTCCTGAGCGCGGGCACGATCTGGTGGATCCTCACCTCGGCGATGGGAACGACGACGCCGATCGCCGCGACGGTGCGTCGCTGGCGGTCCTCGATCGGCACAGCGATGCCCCATGTGTCCGGATCGACGACGCCGGCCAGCTCTGCATAGCCGCGCTCGGCGGCGGTCGCGAGGAGCCGGCGGACGTGGTCCGCATCGACGCGTCCTGTGGGGTCGCGAAAGCGCTCGAGGTAGGCGTTTTGGACGGATCGCGGCTGCCCGGCCATGAGCGCGACGCCTGCGGAGGAGATGTGCACCGGCATGCGGCCCGCGACCTTCGCCCGGTTCGCCACGGATCCGCGGCGGGAGAGCCTCTCGACGAACAGGACGTCGTCGACCTGGAGCACTGCGAGGTTGACGTTCTGGTTGAGGACCTGATGGATGTCATCCATGAACGGCAGCGCGGCCTGCCGGAGAAGGAGGATGGGCGAGTTGCGGTTGACGAGCTCCCAGAGCCGCAGGCCGAGCTGGAGCTTGCCGCCGGGCGCCTGCTCGAGGAGCCGATGCTCGGCGAGCTGAGCCACGAGGCGGTGGGCGCTCGTGAGCGGGAGATCCGCGCGCGCCGCGACCTCGCCAAGCGGAAGCGCGCTCACGCCCTCCGGAAACGCCTCAAGAATGCGGACCACGCGGTCCACGACCGAATCCCCAGAACTCGAATTGGCCACGCTGCCTCCCTATGAGTCCGTCAATGCGACTGTCATTCATTATCCCATTCAACGGAAAACTGCGTTCCGTTCCGATCCTCGAGAGTGATACACCTCTCACGTCTCTTCCACTTCCCGGAGGTTCCCCAGTGACAACGCCGTCCCCCTCCCCCGCCCACTCACCGACGCACGATTCCTCACTCGCCCGCACTCCCACCCGCGATTCCTCACCCACCCACCCGGGCCCGCAGCCCATCTGGCTCTGCTGGTTCGCCATGGTCCTCGACGGCTTCGACCTCGTAGTCCTCGGCGCCGTCATTCCCGTCCTGCTCAAATCCAAGGACCTCGGCTTCGACCCCGTCGGGGCAACCTTTGCCGCCACCATCTCCCTCGTGGGAGTGGGGATCGGGGCCCTCTTCATCGCGCCCCTCTCCGACAGGTTTGGCCGCCGGAAGCTGCTCGTCGCGTGCGTCGCGTGGTTCTCGATCTTCACGCTCGCGGTCGTCATCGCGCCCAACGTGGCCGTGTTCGGTGCCTTCCGCCTGCTCGCGGGCCTCGGCCTCGGCGCGTGCCTGCCCGCCGCGCTCGCCTACATGAACGACTACGCACCCGCGGGCTCCAGCGCCCGCGCCACCACGCGCACCATGACCGGCTACCACGTCGGCGCCGTGGTGACCTCCCTCCTCGCGATCGCCCTCGTCCCCAACTGGCGCGCGATGTTCATCGTCGGCGGCCTCGCGGGCCTCGCGCTCGTGCCGTTCCTCTGGCTCATGCTTCCGGATCCCGTTTCCGCGCGTCAGATCATCCCCGCTGGCGCCGCCAGCGGCGGCGCCAGCGACGACGGCGCCAGCCAGCCGCCGTCGTCGGCCTCCTCGGGTGGGCACAAGCTCGGCCTCCGCGCGCTGCTCCGGCCGCCCTACCCGCTCGTCGCGGTGGGCATCGCCGTCGCGTCGTTCATGGGCCTCTTGCTCGTGTACGGGCTCAACACGTGGCTGCCCACGCTCATGGCCGGTGCCGGCTATTCAATGGGCTCCTCGCTCACGCTCCTGTTCGTGCTCAACGTCGGGGCCGTCGCGGGGCTCGTCGTGGCCGGATGGCTTGCCGACCGGCACGGCGCCAAGCGCGTGGTGCTGCTCTGGTTCGGCGTCTCGGCCGTCTTCCTGGCCTTCCTGAGCGTCCGCATGCAGAACGAACTCCTGCTCGACGCGGCGGTCTTCGCGACGGGCGTGTTCGTCTTCAGCTCCCAGGTGCTCGTCTACGCGTGGGTGAGCCAGCTCTTCCCGGCCCATCTCAGGGCGACCGCCCTCGGCTTCTCGGCCGGCGTCGGGCGCGTCGGGGCGATCCTCGGCCCGGCCGTGACCGGCGCGCTCGTCGCGGCAGGCGTCGCCTACCCGTGGGGGTTCTACGTGTTCGCGCTCGCCGCGGTCATCGCCGTCGCAGCGCTCGCCTTCGTTCCTCGGGCGGTGGCGCGCGAGCGCTCTGGACGCTAGCGAGCAGACCGTCGCGGACGCCGTAGCCTTGGAGGACTGACGGAAGGACGCCCATGCCCGCGCAGATCATCCGCTTCTCCGACCTGCCCCGCACGGCGTGGCGCAACGGCGGCGGCACGACGGTCGAGATTGCGCGCGGCCCTGACACCGCGGCCGACGATTGGGGGTGGCGGCTCAGCCTCGCCGACGTCGAGCGGGCCGGCGACTTCTCCTCCTTCGAGGGGATGGAGCGGATCCTCACGGTCGTCGAGGGCGAGCTTCTCGTGCTGACCGTGGGAGGGCGCGAGCAGGGCCTCGAGCGGTACCGCCCGTTCAGGTTCGACGGCGGCGCCCCCGCGAGCGCGGTCCTCCCCACGGGATCGATCCGCGATCTGGGGCTCATCACGCGCCGCGGCGCGTTCGCAGGGCACGTCACGATCCTCGAGCTGTCGAAGAAGCGCGCGCATCCGCTGTTCCCCGGGCAGCTCGGCGTGCTCCTGCAGGGCGAGGCGGCGATCGACGGCGGGGAGCAGCTCGGGCGGTATGACACCGTGGTCGGCTCCGAGGACCAGCCGGCCGTCCTCGGGCGGGGGTTCCTGGCCGTGGTCTCGGTCGACCCCGTCGGCGACGGCGACTGAGCGGTCCCGACTCGGGCCGACGGATCGGTTTCCAGAGACACAACTCGCGCGCCACTCGCCCCTTAAAGGCGCCTTCTGGCGCTCGAGTTGTGGCTTACTACACCGATCCTCCAGCCGACCGGGTCAGAGCTCAGCGACGTGGAGGTCCACGCCCAGGTCTCGCAGGGCGCGGCCCGTCGTTTCGCTGAGGTCGGAGTCCGTGACCACCGCATCGAGCTTCGCGAGCGGCACGACGTTGAAGCGCTCGAACGTGCCGAACTTCGTCGTGTCTGCGAGCAGGACGCTCGTCGACGCCGAAGCCATCGCCGCCCGCTTGAGGACGACCTTCTCGGTGGACGGCGTCGTGACGCCGTGCGGAACGTCCCACGTGCCGGTGCTGAGGAAGCACAGGTCCAGGTTGACCGACGCGAGGGTCGCTGCGGCGAGGGGGCCGCTGCTTGAGCGGCTTTCGACGTCGACCACCCCGCCGGTGTGGATCGTCTCGATCTCCGGGTAGTCGAAGAGCGCCGCCACCGTTCCGTAGTCGTTCGTCACGACCGTGATGTTCCGCCGTGCCGCCAGGAACGGCACGACGGACTCGCACGTGGTGCCGGCGTCGAGGAAGAGGACCATGCCGTCCTCGACGAGCGTCGCCGCGCGTTCGGCGATGGCCCGCTTGCGGGGCAGCTCGAGCTGGGCGCGCGACGAACGCTCAGGGGGAGGCTCGACGCCGGGGTGCTCGGCAAGGCGTACGCCCCCCTGGACGGCGACGACTTGTCCGCTCTCCTCGAGGTTCGAGATGTCGCGCCGGATCGTCATGTGGGAGACCTTCATGAGCTCCGTGAGATCCCGGATGCTGAGGACACCCGCGGTTCGGAGGAGCCTCAGAAGCTCCTTCTGACGCTGCTCCGGGATCATCGGACTGCTCACGCGCTCTCCCCTCGTACCCCGACGATCATAGATGCCGGGCCAGGGCCTCCGCCGATACGCCGTCGCCGCTGTTGTCGAAGAGCACATGCCGCGCCCCGCGCCACTCGCACTCTGCAGCCTGGGCGTTCGCCCAGAACTCGTCCCAATGGCCGAGTTTCCATGCGTCCCGGTCGAGGGACCGTGCGGTCACACGTTCCCGGACCGTGCTGCTCCCCGCGACCACGTGCACGACGACGGCCTCCGTCTCGGGCGGCCAGCCGTACGTGCGCGCGGCGTCCTCGATGTAGTCCTCGCGCGGGAAGTACCGCACGAACGGTGCGTCCAGTACCACGGAGAGCCCGAGCCGCAGGTTGTCCCCGGCCACCCGCAGCAGCGTCGCGTACTCGAGGTCCATGACGGTGCGCTGGTAGAACTCGCTGTTGTCCCGCTCATGCGGATCACCGCCCGCCTGGGTCAGGAGCGCCTCGGTGAAGTACGTCGCGAGGCTGTCCTTGTCGAGGTAGACGGCGCCGCGCTCCTTGGCGAGGAGCCTCGCCACCGTGGACTTGCCGGATCCCGCCGGCCCGATGACGAAGTAGATGCTCGGCATGCTGCCCTTCCCTAGGCCTCGGCGCTGGAGCGGTCCTTGACGAACACGCCGTAGGAGAACGCGCCGACGAGCAGGAGCGCGCCGCCGATCACGAACACGAGCGTGTAGTTGCCGCCCGTCGCCGCCAGGATGGCCCCCGTGACGATCGGCGCAACCGCGGCCCCGAGGAAGCCGCCGAAGTTCTGGATGGCGCCGAGAGAGGCCACCTGGTTCGGCTTCGCGATATCCGCCGCGAGGGTCCAGAGGCACCCGATCGGCACCTGCGCCGCAAAGTAGCCGAGCGAGAGGAGGACGACGGCGACTGCCGTGCTGTCGACGTAGGCGACCGGCAGGACGGCGGCGGCGGCAAGGATCGCGCCTCCCACGATCGGCACCTTGCGGGCCAGCACGGTACCGACGCCGCGGCGGACGAGGCGGCCCGAGAGCCACCCGCCGAACAGGACGCCGAGCACGCCGCACAGGAACGGAAGCGAGGCGAGCCAGCCGCTTTGGGTGAGGCTCAGGCCGCGGGACGTCTGGAGGTAGCTCGGGAGCCACGTGAGGTAGACCCACACGGTGTAGAAGATGCCAAACGCGCCGAGGATCATGAAGTACGTGTTGCGGTGGCGGAAGAGCTCGCCCCAGCCGGCAGGCTTGACGGACTTCTTCTCTGCCTCTTCCGCGGAATCCGCCTCAGCGCCCTTGATCAGGATCTGCTCGCGGATCGACGGATCGCGGTACATGCGGAGCCACACGAGCACGATGAGGACGCCGAGCGCCGCGATGAACACGAACATGCCGCGCCAGCTCATCGTGATGAGGAGGTAGGTGAGGAGCGGTGGCGCGATCGCGTTCGCGATCTGCGAGCCCGTGTTGACGATCGAGACCGGAAGCGCCCGCTCCGTCTTGTTGAACCAACGATCGGTCACTTTGAGGCTCGCCGTGAAGAAGGGGGACTCGGCGATGCCGAGCGCAACGCGCGCCGCGTAGAGGAAGCCAAAGGAGTTCGCGGCGGCGGAGACCGCCGAGACGAGGGACCAGAGGCCGGCCGCCCACGCGAACATCTTCTTAGGGCCGAGCTTGTCCACGAGGTAGCCGGCCGGAAGGTTGGCAATCGCGTAGGGCCACGAGAATGCCGAGAGCAAGAGACCCATTTGGACCGGATTGAGGGCGAATTCCTTCGCGATCGTCGTGTTGGCGATGCTCAGGTTGCTCCGGTCAAGGTAGTTGACGACGCCGCCGATGACGAGCAGCGCCACGAACGCCCAGCGAACCCTCAGGGCCTTGCGGGTCTCGGAAGGCTGTCTGGTGTCGCTCGTATTCGTGAGATCTGGGGTCGACGATGCCATTGCTTCACTCCTTTGTGCAGCCGGTGGGGCGTGATGCCCCACGGTGGGGGTGCGGGACGGGATGGGTAGGGAGGGATGGGCGGGTTCAGGCTCGAGTGGGTTCAGGCGCGGGCGGCAGCAATCGCGGAGAGCATCTCCTTGGCCGCCCGCGTGACCCGGCTGTAGTCGCCGTCGACCCGCGCCGCCTTGGTGATGCTGCTGCCCACCCCGACAGCGCTCGCCCCGCCCGCGAACCATTCCGCGACGTTCTCGGGGGTGGCTCCCCCTGCTGGAAGGAGCTCGGCCTGGGGAAGCGGAGCCTTGATCGCCTTGAGGTGGCTCGGGCCGAGGCTCTCGGTCGGGAACACCTTGACGAAGTCGGCGCCTTCCTCGAGGGCGGCCACTACTTCAGTCGGGGTGTACGCGCCGGGGATGGCCGCAGCGCCGTAGCGGTGGGCCGCCCGGATCATCCCGACACTCACGTTGGGGCTCACGAGCAGTCGCGCGCCAGCCTGGATGCACGCGAAGGCCGCCGCCTCGTCGAGCACCGTGCCGGCGCCCACCGCGATCCCCTGCCCCTCGTACTCGGCCGCGAGCGTTCGGATGACGCCGAGCGCGTCGGGCACCGAGAGCGTGATCTCGAGGGCCCGAATGCCCCCCTCGACCGCGGCTCGCGAGACGGCGAGGGCTTCCTCGGCGGAGTCGAGCCGAACGATCAGCACGGCACCCGTGGACACGATGCTGTTCACGACAGCATGCTTGCTTAACATCACTCGTTCAATCTATCCCACAGATTCACATGTCGTCTATAGCTATGTGAAAAAATGATCAGCTCTACGGGTGCTGGGAGGCCGGGGCTTTCGGCTCTGTCGGTCCTCGCCGGGGGCTTCCTACGATGGCGGTAACAACGCCGCGCGAAAGGCCGACCCCATGAGCACCTACCAGCCCCCGTATGCCTCTCAGGGCCCTGTGCCGCTCTGGCTCCCGTACTACGGGGCGCCCCCTCTCGAGGCAGTCAAGCGCTTCTGGACGAAATACGTGGTCTTCTCCGGACGGGCAAGCCGCAGCGAATACTGGTGGTGGTTCCTCATCTCGGCACTCGTCTCGGGAATCATCAACGCCGCAGGGTCGACCGGAGGCGGGAGCACGAGCACGTCGTCGGCCTTGGACGGCCTGTGGTTCCTCGCGACCGTGGTCCCATCGCTGGCCCTCGGCGCGCGCCGCCTGCATGACGTGAACCTGAGCGCGTGGCTCTTGCTCCTCGCGCTCATCCCCGTGCTCGGCTGGATCGCCCTCGTGGTGCTCATGATCCTGCCGCCCAGCCCCCTGGGCCAGCGCTTCGACCGGCCACCCGCGCCGTACCCGCCAAACTCGCCGTACTCCCCGTACCCGCCGCAGCCGCCGCAGGCCTGACGGACTATCTCGAGGAGGTTCCGGCGCCCAGCTGCTTCGCGAAGTGCTCGGCGAACCGCTTCACGCCGTCCCACTCCGTGTAGACGTAGTCGCGCGAAGTGTCGAGGCCGAGTCCCCCCGGCTTTCCCTCCGAGATCTTCTTCATGAGCCGCCGCTTGATGAAGCCGTACTTCGTGTACAGGAGGGCCCCGCTGAACATCGCGACGGCGTCTGGGTGCCACTCCGTCTCGGTCTCGAATTGCTCGACGTATTTTTCGGCCTCCTCGGTGTCGCCGTGGGCGGCGAGGCTGACGGAGAAGAACGCGGACGGCAGCCGCTCCAAGACAGAGCGGTTGCTGTGTGCGAACTCCACCGCATGCTTGTCGTGCTTCCCCACGTGGACCGATGCGCCGATGACGACGGCGTCGTAGACGTCCGGAATTTCTCCCCCCAGAGTCGTGACGTCGACTGCTTCGGCATCATGACCGTTCTCCCGGACGACGTCAGCCACGACGTCCGCGATCTTCGCGGTCTGCCCTTCGGTTGTTCCGTAGGCGATGAGAACTCTGGCCACGGGGTCACCTCAACTTTCGTTCGGCTCGGTGGTGCAACGATGACTCGCTCGCGCCCGCGGCAGAAGAGGCGTAGGTCCCGCGCACCGGTCAGGGGCGAACGGGCGGTCCGGTCGCGGACGTCACCGACTCCCCCGCGGCAAGGAGTTCGAGGAGGCGAGACGTGAAACGGGCTGCTGGCGCCCCGTCGACAACGTCGTGGTCGATGGTGATGGTGAGGCGGCCGATCTCCCGTTCCGTGAGGTGCCCGTCCACCAGCCGTGGCTCCGGGCCGATGCTCCCGATGGTGACCGCGAGCGTTCCGGCGCCGGGGCTCAACGCCCAGCCGACCGCACCCGCGCCCATCCCGACGTTGTTGACACCCGCAACGCCGAGGCGGAGCGCCCACGGGATGCTCCGACTCATCCAGCGCATGAGATATGGGACGACCGCTGGGGGTATGGCATCGAGCCAGCGCTGCCCCGCGATCGCCTCGGGCGTGCTGTTCTGGGCCTCCCGGATCTCCCGGTGAATGTCGCGCAGGGTCTTGGTGTCGGCGTGCCTGATCGGGAGATAGCTCACCGCCGACTGGCCGCCGACGTTCCGCTCCACGAGCACCTCGACGATGACCTCGTCGAGGAACACAAGGGAGCGTCCACGCCGGAGCGCATTGAGCTGGGGGAACTCGGCCAGGGCGCGGGCCACGCAAGTCACGACGTAGGCCGTGAACGAGAGCCGCTCGCCCGTGCGTTCACGATGCTCACGGAGCAGCCCCCGGGGCACGCTGAGATCCGCCTCAACGAGGCCGTACATGAGGTGGCGCTTGCGCGCGAGCTCCTGCCCCGCCGCCAGCGCACGCCGCTGCGCCGTCAGCCGTTCAATCCTGTATCCGGACGAACCCTTCATCCAGCCGCCCCTCTCTCGATCCCCCGATCAGGCGGTTCGACCCGCATTAATCGAACAATTGCCGCGGGGAGAAAGGAAGGGGCTACGCGACCCCTGCGGCCCGCGCGGCGTCGGCGATGTCGGCCGCAGCCTTGCGCAGCTCGGGCACGAGGCGCGCCACTTCGGCGTTGCGATCCTCGTCGCCGTCGAGCCGCGCGGAGAGGGCGAGGTTAATCGCGGCGACAGTCCGGCCGTCGGCGCCGAGGACGGGCACGGCGACCGAGCGAAGGCCCACCTCGAGCTCCTGGTCGACGACGGCGTAGCCCTGCGTGCGGACGCGCGCAAGCTCCGCTTCGATCGCCTCGCGAGACGTCAGTGTGCGGGGAGTGAGCTGTTCGAGGCGGGCGGTGGCGAAATACGCGTCGAGTTCGGCGGGCTGGAGGGCCGCGAGCAGCACCCGGCCCATCGACGTCGCATGCGCCGGGAAGCGCGTGCCGGGCGAGATCCCCACGGAGATGATGCGCCGCGTGTGGATCCGTGCAAGGTAGACGATGTCGGTCCCGTCGAGGATAGCCATCGAGGTGGACTCGCCCTCGCGATGCGAAAGGTCCTCGAGGAACGGCTGCGCGAGCTCGGGCAGCTGCTGGCCTGAGAGATACGCATACCCGAGTTGGAGGACGAGGGGCGTGAGCGCGAAGAGCCGCCCGTCCGTGCGCATATACCCGAGCTCGACGAGCGTGTGCAGGAAACGTCGTGCCGTCGCGCGAGTCAGCTCGGTCCGGGCCGCGACCTCGGAGAGCGTCATCTCCTGATGGTCGGCGTCGAACGCGCGGATGACGGCGAGCCCGCGCGCGAGCGACTGCACGAACTGGTCGCCCGCGGCAGGGTTCTCGGTCATCACGTGTCCTCTCGAAGTCTGCGTAACCGTCCCTGAGAGGCACGACCGTCGCCTAATGCGGAACGGTTATGCCGTAGAGGAACGGTCATGGCAACCCTACGTGGTCACCCCGCGAGCAACGGGATGTCCATGAGCTCCTGAAGCTCCTCGAAGGTGACGCCGAACGTCTCGCGCACGCGCACGCCGTCGCCCGTGATGAGGAAGACGGCCTTGTCCGTGTAGACCCGCGTCACGCAGCCCACGCCCGTGAGCGGGTATGTGCACGACGGCACGAGCTTGGACTTCCCGTCCTTCGTAAGCAGGGTCATCATGACGTAGACGTCCTTGGCGCCGGTCGCGAGGTCCATCGCGCCGCCGACCGCGGGAATGGCATCGGGTGCGCCGGTGTGCCAGTTCGCGAGGTCGCCGGTCGCGGAGACCTGGAACGCGCCGAGCACGCACACGTCGAGGTGGCCGCCGCGCATGATCGCGAACGAATCCGCGTGGTGGAAGTAGCTCGCACCGGGCAGCTCCGTCACGGGGATCTTGCCCGCGTTGATGAGGTCCGGGTCGATCTCCTCGCCCACCGCGACCGGGCCCATGCCGAGCATCCCATTCTCGGTGTGGAGCGTGATGTTCTGCTCCTCCGTGAGATAGTTCGAGACCAGCGTCGGCTGGCCGATGCCGAGGTTCACGAACGAGCCGGGCGCGATGTCCCGCGCCACGAGCCGCGCGAGGTCGTCGCGGCCGATGGGCTCGGTGCTGGTCTGGGGCGCCCCGCTTTGGGGCGCCACATCTGAAGAAACAGGCGACGTCGACAGTTCACTCATGCTTTCAGCCCACCTTCACGATCGTGTTGACGTAGATGCCGGGCGTCACGACGTTCTCCGGGTCGAGGCCGCCGATCGGCACAATCTCGGACACCTGGACGATCGTGTGCTTCGCCGCCGCGGCCATGATGGGCCCGAAGTTCCGCGCCGTCTTGCGGTAGACGAGGTTGCCCCTGCCGTCTGCCTTGAGGGCCTTGACGAGGGCGACGTCGGCGTGGATCGGCGTCTCGAAGACCTGCCACTTGCCGTCGAGGAAGCGCGTCTCCTTGCCCTCGGCGAGCATCGTGCCGTAGCCGGTCGGCGTGAAGAAGCCGCCGATGCCGGCGCCTGCGGCCCGGATGCGCTCCGCGAGGTTGCCCTGCGGGACGAGCTCAAGCTCGATCTCCCCCGCGCGGTACTTCGCGTCGAAGTGCCACGAGTCGCTCTGGCGCGGGAACGAGCAGATCATCTTGCGCACGCGGCCCTCCTTGATGAGGAGCGCGAGGCCCTCGTCGGCCTGACCCGCGTTGTTGTTGACCACCGTGAGGTCCGTCGCGCCGCTCTGCAGCAGAGCATCGATGAGCTCGAACGGCTGCCCGGCATTGCCGAAGCCGCCGATCATGACCGTCGAGCCGTCCTGAACGCCCGCGACCGCCTCGGCGACGGTGTCCTTGAATTCCAGCATTTTCTGTCCTGTACCTTCTCGGCTACTCTGCGCTCTGCTTTGCAGCAACGTTCTCGAGCACCACCGCGAGGCCCTGCCCCACGCCGATGCAGATGGCGGCGACGCCCCAGCGCTCGCCGCTGCGCTGCAGGCTGCGCGCGAGGGTGCCGAGGATGCGGCCGCCGGACGCGCCGAGCGGGTGGCCCATCGCGATCGCGCCGCCGTGCCGGTTGACGATCTCCGGGTCGATCTTCCACGCGTCGAGGCACGCGAGCGACTGCGCCGCGAACGCCTCGTTGAGTTCGACGGCGCCGACCTGGTCCCATCCGATGCCCGCCTTGGCGAGGGCACGGTTCGCGGCCTCGACCGGGGCTAAGCCGAAGAACTGCGGCTCGTTCGCCGCGGCAGCGCGGCCCGCGATGCGCGCAATCGGCTCGAGGCCGATCGTCGCAGCGGCGGCCTCCGAGCCGAGCAGCGCGGCGGAGGCGCCGTCGGACAGCGGCGAGGCGTTGCCCGCCGTCACGGTGCCGCCCGTCGTCGACCCGGAGCGGTCGCCGTTGTCGGGGCGGAAGACGGTCTTGAGCCCCGCAAGCTTCTCCGCGGTCGAACCGGGCCGGATGCCCTCATCCCGCGTGAGCTCGGTGCCGGGCACGGGGACAACGAGTTCGTCGTAGAACCCCTCGCTCCACGCCTTGTCGGAGAGGTTGTGCGAGCGCGCGGCGAACTCGTCCTGCCGATCGCGGCCGATCGCGTGCCGCTCGCGCAGCTGCTCGGTCGCCTCGCCGAGGGAGACCGTCCACTGCGACGGCATCTTCGGGTTGACGAGCCGCCAGCCGAGCGTCGTCGACGCGAGCGTCATGTCCCCGGCCGGGTATGGCTTCTCCGTCTTGGGCAGCACCCACGGCGCGCGGCTCATCGACTCGACGCCGCCCACGAGGACGACGTCCGCGTCGCCCACCGCGATCTGGCGCGAGGCGATCATCGCGGCGTCGAGCGACGAGCCGCAGAGGCGGTTCACCGTCGTGCCCGGGATCGACGTCGGAAGTCCGGCGAGCAGCGTGGCCATACGCGCAACGTTGCGGTTCTCCTCGCCTGCGCCGTTCGCGTTGCCGAAGATGACCTCGTCGATCGCGCTGTGCTTGCCGTCGGTACCTTCAAGGGCTTCCGGGGTGAGGCCCGGGGCGCGGTCCACGATGCTGCGGACGATATGCGCCGCGAGGTCGTCGGGGCGAACCCCGGCGAGGCCGCCGCCGAACTTGCCGAACGGCGTGCGGATGGCGTCGTAGATGAATGCTTCGGTCACTGCTGTTCCTTACTGCCCGCGGCGTCAATGCCGTTTCCGTCGATCTCCGACAATGTCTTTTGCGCCACCTTGAAGGCCGTGTTGGCCGAGGGGACCCCGCAGTAGATGGCGCTCTGCAGGATCACTTCCTTGATCTCGTCACGCGTGAGCCCGTTGCGGAGGGCCGCGCGCACGTGCATCGCGAACTCGTCCCAGTGCCCGTGCGCGATCATCGCCGTCAGCACCGCGACCGAGCGCATCTGCCGCGTCAGCCCGGGCCGGGTCCAGATGCCACCCCACGCGATGCGCGTGATCATGTTCTGGAACTCGGCGGTGAAGTCATCGGTCGTCGAATTCGCGCGGTCCACGTGCGCGTCGCCGAGCACTTCGCGCCGCACGGTCATGCCGCCGTCGTACACGTCGCGCTGGGTGGCGTCGGGCTGGACGGCGCCGGCCCGCGCGTCGTCGGCCCAGTTCTCGCCCACAAGCTGCGCGCTCACTGGGCACGCTCGCTCTCGTAGGCCGCCGCGAAGTGGCTTCGCAGGAGCTCGGCGACGGCCGCCGGGTTCTCCGTCGGGGCGATGTGCGCGACGCCGGGAAGCTCGACGGCGGAGCCGCGCTGGGCGCGATCGGCCATCCATTGCGCCTCGGAGAACGGGCACACGGAGTCGAACTCGCCCGCGACGGCGAGGAATGGGACGGTGATCTCGCCGAAGCGGTCGCGGACGTCGTAGGCCGCAATGGCGCGGCACACGGCGGCGTAGCCGAAGCGGTCGGCGTCTCGGAGCGCGTGGAGCAGCCGCGAGGACTCGGCGGGGTGCTCGCCGAGGAAGCCCGGCGCGAACCAGATCTCAGCGGAAGCCTGGAGGCGCACGGCTGTGCCCTGCTCCGCGACGAGCTCGGCACGCTCCGCGTAGCCCTCGGCACCGTTGAAGCGCGGCGACGAGCAGATCATCGCGAGGCTCAGGAGGCGCTCGGGGTGTCGGAGCGCGAGCTCGGCGCCCGTCGCGCCGCCCACCGAATCGCCCGCATAGTGGAACCGCACCGGCCGCTCGCCCCCGGCGGGCAAGGCTTCAGCGGGAAGTATCGAGTCGACGAGCGCGACGACGGCGTCGGCGAGCTCGCCCACGCTGAACGCCGTGTCCGGCGCGGCCGCCGGGGACACGCCGTGGCCGGGGAGGTCCCAGCCGAGCACGTCGTAGTCCTCGCCGAGCAGGCGCGCGGCCGCGTCCCACATGACTGTCGAGGTCCCGAGCGACGGCCCAAGCACCACAAGGTCCTTCTCCCCCAGGTGCTCGCGCGGCGAGAGCCTCACCGCACGGATCTGTGGCACGCTCATGGTGCTGCTCACTTCCTGTTGTGCTGGGTGCGGCGCCCGGCCGCACGCTCTTCGTAGTCGGCCAGGACGCGGTCCACGATCCCGGCGGCGTCGCCCTGGTACCCGGCGGGGTCCAGGAGGTCGTCGAGCCGCGCGTCGTCGGCTGCTATATAAGGCACGACGGCGCGCAGGGCCTTCCGGAGGGCCCTCGCCTGATCGGCGGGGTCGGCTACGCCGACCGCAGCGGCGAGTGCGGCGTCGACGGCCTTCTGGATGCCAGCCCGTCCGCCCTCCGCCACGCCCGAAAGCTCGAGCATGAGGCGCTCGCTCACGAGGAGCGGCCCGCTCAGTTCGAGGTTCGCGCGCATGCGCTCCGGGAACACGCGCAGGCCTTCCGTGAGCTCGCGCAGCGCCGCGGCCGAACCCGCCGCGAGGCGCAGGAGCTCCCGCAGCGCGGGCCACTCGCTGTGCCAGGCGCCGCCTGTGCGCTCGTCCTCGCTTAGCGCGGAGGCGAGTTCGAGCTGCATCGCGTCGGCGGGGGCCCGGAGGGCGGCCGAACGGATGAGCGCCGAGAGCGCCGGGTTCTGCTTCTGCGGCATGGCCGAGGAGACGCCCCGGCCCGCCGCGAGCGGTTCGCCGAGTTCGCCGATCTCCGGGCGGGAGAGCAGCATGACGTCGTTCGCGACGTGGCCCGCCGCCGAGCACGCCGCGGCCAGCGCGTGGCCGAGGTCTGTCACCGGACCGCGGAACGACTGCCAGGGTGCGACGGCCGCGTCGAGCCCCACCCGGTGGGCCCAGTCCGCGGCGAGCGCAGCCGGCTCCCCGCCGAGCGCGACGAGCGACGCGTTCGTTCCCGCCGCTCCCCCGCACTGGATCGGGAACGTCAGGCCCGCGAGGCGCGCCTCCGCGTGGGCGACGCCTTGAAGCCAGTTCGCCGCCTTGAGCCCGAAGCTCGAGGGCAGCGAATGCTGGGCCAGCGTGCGGGCCACCTGCGGGCTCGTCCGGTGCTGGGCTGCGAGCCCCGCGAGCGCGTCCGCCGCCGCGGCAAGGTCCGCGAGGATCCCGACGACGGCACGCCGCGCCACGAGCATGAGCGCCGAGTCCAGCACGTCCTGGCTCGTGAGGCCGCGGTGGACGGCGGCGCGCCCAGGCTCCGGCGTGGCCTCGCGGAGGGCCTTCACGAGCGGGATGACGGGGTTCCCGCCGCCTTGCGCTGCTGCTGCAAGGCGCCACGTCGCGAACGCACCGCCGTCGTACGCTCCCGCCGTCGTCCCCTGGCGGACGGCGTCGCCCGCTCCCGCCTCAGCAAGCTCCGCGGCCTCGAGCGTCTCCGCCCACGCCGCCTCGAGCTCGAGCATCGCGGCGACGAGCGCAGCGTCCCCCGTCTCACCGGACAGGGCCGGGTTGGCCCACACCGGCGAGAGGAGTCCGCGGTCCGAAGGATCGGAGGGGCTCGGGTCGAAGGCGGCGGTCATCTCGGATCAGCCCTGGAAGTCCAGGAACACGGTCTCGTCCTCGCCCTGGAGGCGGATGTCCCAGTGGAGCGAGCCGTCCGCGAGGCGCTCGGCGATGAGCGTCTTCCGGCGCGCGGGCTCGAGCGAGGCGAGAAGCGGATCGTTCTCAAGCGCCTCGGTGTCCTCGGGGAGATACACCCGCGTGAAGAGCCGGTTGAGCAGGCCGCGCGCGAAGACGACGACGGCGATGAATGGCGCCTTGCCGGGCTCGGTCGGGCCGGGGTTGACGGTCGTGAAGACGTACTTTCCGGTGTTGCCCACCGGGGTGCGGCCCCAGCCCGTGAAGGTGTAGCCGTCGCGGACCAGCGAGCCGGTCTCGTGCGGGACGTTGCCGTGCGCGTCCGCCTGCCAGATCTCGACGAGCGCGTCCGGAATGGAGTTGCCGTGGCCGTCGTAGACGGTGCCGTGGAGCTGGACGCTCTCGGGGCTGCCCGGAGGGACGAGGTCGGCGCCCTTCTCGAACGGCAGCGCGTAGCCGAAGAACGGGCCGACCGTCTGGCCGGGGGTGGCGATCAACTGGGTCTTCTCACTCATTCTCGCCCTGCTCTCCATACGCTTCGTTCTCGGTCCACGTCCGCTTCGCACCGGTGAGCACGATGTCCCATTCGTAGCCCAGCGCCCACTCGGGCGAGGTGAGGTCGTGGTTGTAGCGTGCCACGAGGCGGTCCCGCGCGTCCTGGTCGACGATCGACTGGTAGATCGGGTCGAGCGGGAACAGCTGGTCGCCCGGGAAGTACATCTGGGTGACGATGCGCTGCGTGAACTCGGTCCCGAACAGGCTGAAGTGGATGTGCGCGGGGCGCCACGCGTTGAGGTGGTTCTTCCACGGGTAGGCGCCGGGCTTGATGGTCAGGAACTCGTACGAGCCGTCGGGGCCCGTGATGCAGCGGCCGACGCCCGTGAAGTTGGGGTCGATCGGGGCCGGGTGCTGGTCGCGCTTGTGGATGTACCGGCCGGCCGAGTTCGCCTGCCAGATCTCCACGAGCTGGCCCGCGACGGGGCGGCCGTCGCCGTCGAGCACCTTGCCGCGGAGGATCATGCGCTCGCCCAGCGGCTCGCCGCCGTGCTGGATCGTGAGGTTCGACTCGAGCGCGTGCACGTCCTGGTGGCCGAACGCCGGGCTGTAGAGCTCGATCGTCTCGGGGTCCGTGTGGTGCAGGCTCTTCGTGGGGTGCCGCAGGATCGAGCTGCGGTACGGCGCGTAGTCGACGCGCGGCTGCGTCTCCGCCGGCTGACCGGCGGCGCGGGCCGCCTTGTAGCCCTCCTCGAGATCCCGGATCTCCTGGCTGACGATCGCCTGATTATCAGCAGCGGCGTCCGACGACTTGACGGGCTCGCCCATGGTTCCTCCTCTAGCTTCGTTGCCGAGTGCCCCGCGAACGGCACCGTCTCCCTTTCGAGAGTACCGGCTGTTCGCATTCTGCACAAGTGTTCGTATCGCGAACACTTGTCATTGAGGGCGGTGCTGCCAGCGTAGGTTTTGGGCATGGCGCAGAGATAGAGATCTTCCGTTGAACGGAAGAGATTCGGCCGCCTGAGTGAGCCCGAGGAAGTCTGAGTGGGTCTGAGTGGGTCTGAGAGACCCTTCCTCACGCCAGCCGATAGGCGTAGGCATGGAGGGTAACCCTGACAACGATGGAGGCACTCTCATGCGCTACCGCAAACTCGGCAGTTCCGACCTCGAGGTCTCGGAGATCTCCCTCGGCTCGTGGCTCACCTTCTCGGGCGGCGTGGAGGCTGACGCGACGAGGGCTTGCACGGAGGCGGCGTTCGACGCCGGCATCAACTTCTTCGACACCGCCAACGTCTACGGGCGCGGCGCGGCCGAAACCGCGTGGGGCGAGATCCTCTCGAAGCACCCGCGCGACTCGTACATCCTCGCGACGAAGGTCTTCGGCGAGATGTCGGACACGGACTCCGGCCTCTCCGCCGCGCAGATCGCGAAGCAGATCGATGCCTCGCTGGCCCGTCTGAAGACCGACTATGTCGACCTGTACCAGGCGCACCGCTTTGACGCGAGCGTTCCGATCGAGGACACCGTCGAGGCCTTCCAGAAGGTCGTGGAGCAGGGCAAGGCGCGCTATCTCGGCTTCAGCGAATGGACTCCGGAGCAGATCCAGGCGGCGATCGACATCGCAGGGCCGGATCTCTTCGTCTCCTCGCAGCCGCAGTATTCGATGCTGTGGCAGGCGCCCGAGACCGAGGTGTTCCCGCTGTGCGAGCAGAACGGCATCTCTCAGATCGTGTGGTCGCCGCTCGCGCAGGGCGTCCTGTCGGGCAAGTACAAGCCGGGCCAGCCGCTCCCCGCCGACAGCCGCTTCGCGAGCGATGCCATGAACGTCTCGAAGGACCGCCTCATCACCGAGCCGATCCTCGAGGCAGTTCAACGGCTCGTTCCGATCGCCGAGGACGCCGGCCTGACCCTCCCGACGATGGCGCTCGCGTGGGTCCTCCGGCGCGGCGAGCTCGCCTCCGCGATCACAGGCGCCTCACGGCCCGAGCAGGTCCACGCGAACGCCGCTGCATCCGGCGTCGAACTGGGCGACGACGTCCTCGCCGCCATCGACGCGGCCCTCGACGGCGTCGCCGTCAAGGAGCCGACGCTCGCGGCCAACGCCCAGACAGGCGTCAAGCACCGGGCATAAGCCGGGCGAGATCTGGCCACGCGTCGGCGGGAGGTGGCCACGCGTTCCCCCTTGGCGAGGACAAGACAACGAGGACGACGACGGCGGGCACGCGCCGCCGTCGTCCTTCTTGTTTAAGGCTTGAAGCGCGACTGTGACGCGCCCTACCATTGGGTGAGCGATATGAGAACACTGAGTTCTATTATCGAACAGCACAGCCACAACGAAGTGAGGAAAGCCCGTGCAGTTCCACCACCACGGATACGTCTCCGGTGACCCGCGTGTGCAGCCGGCGGCCGGCGTCGGCATCGATCGGCCCGACGAGCTTCCCGCGGAGGTGGACGTCCTCATCGTGGGCACCGGGCCCGCGGGCATGATCACGGCCGCGCAGCTCTCGCAGTTCCCCGGGATCACGACTCGGATCGTCGAGCGGCGCCCCGGCCGGCTCGCGATCGGGCAGGCCGACGGCATCCAGGCGCGCAGCGTCGAGACCTTCCAGGCCTTCGGCTTCGCCGAGCGGATCATCGCCGAGGCCTACCGCATCACGGAGATGGCCTTCTGGAAGCCGGACCCCTCCGATCCCTCGCGGATCGTCCGCGCGGCGCGCGCGGTCGACGACGAAATGGGCATCAGCGAGTTCCCGCACCTCATCGTCAACCAGGCCCGCGTGCTCGACTACTTCGCCGAGTTCATGGCCAACTCGCCTGCGCGCCTGCGGCCGGACTACGGCTACGAATTCCAGGGCCTTACGGTCGACGGCGAAGGCGAGTTCCCGGTCAAGGTCACCCTCGCTCACACGGCGGGCGAGCGCGAGGGCGAGGAGCGCACGGTGCGCGCGAAGTACGTCGTCGGGGCCGACGGCGCACGCAGCAAGGTGCGGCAGTCGATCGGCTGCACGCTCGCCGGAGACCAGGCCAACCACGCGTGGGGCGTCATGGACGTCCTCGCCGTGACCGACTTCCCCGATATCCGGACCAAGTGCGCGATCCAGGGCGAGGCTGGCAGCATCCTCCTCATCCCGCGCGAGGGCGGCCACCTCTTCCGCATGTACGTCGACCTCGGCGAGGTCGGAGCGGAGGACGGCCGGGCCGTGCGGAACACCACGATCGAGCAGATCATCGCCACGGCGAACGACATCCTGCACCCCTACACGCTCGACGTCCGCAACGTCGCGTGGCACAGCGTCTACGAGGTGGGCCACCGCCTCACGGACCGGTTCGACGACGTCCTCCCCGAGCACGCAGGCTCGCGCACCCCGCGCGTCTTCATCACCGGCGATGCGTGCCACACGCACAGCGCCAAGGCCGGGCAAGGCATGAACGTCTCGATGCAGGACGGCTTCAACCTCGGCTGGAAGCTCGGCCACGTTCTTGAGGTCCGCAGCCCCGAGAGCCTGCTCGGGACGTACTCCGCCGAGCGCCAGGTCATCGCGAAGAACCTCATCGACTTCGACAAGGAGTGGTCGACGCTCATGGCGAAGAAGCCCGAGGAGTTCGAGGACCCCTCGGAGCTCGAGGACTTCTACGTGCGCACAGCTGAGTTCCCCGCGGGCTTCATGACGCAATACGCGCCGTCGATGCTCATCGCAGAACCCACGCATCAGGAGCTCGCGACCGGCTTCCCGATCGGCAAGCGCTTCAAGTCCGCGCCCGTCGTGCGGGTGTGCGACGCGAATCCGCTCGAGCTCGGCCACCAGGCCATCGCCGACGGCCGGTGGCGCATCTATGTCTTCGCCGACGCTCCCGCGGCCGGGGCGGGGTCGCGCGTCGCAGAGTTCGCGGACTGGCTCGCGAACGCCCCGGACTCCCCGATCGCGGCCACGCCCGAGGGCCTCGACCGCGACGCGTGGTTCGACGTCAAGGTCATCTATCAGCAGGGCCACACGGAGGTCGACATCAACGCCGTGCCGGCCGTGTTCAAGCCCGAGGTGGGCCCGTTCCGGCTCACCTACCTTGAGAAGGTCTACGGCGTCGATCCGAAGGCGGACATCTTCGAACAGCGTGGGATCGACCGCGAAGGGGCCGTCGTCGTCGTCCGCCCGGACCAGTACGTGGCCAACGTCCTCCCGCTCACCGCGACGGGCGAGCTCGCGGCCTTCTTCGCCGGGAACCAGCGCGCCCGGCGGGCCGAAACGGTGTGACATCTGGCCACGCGCAGGGTGAGATCTGGCCACGCGTCGAGGGGTGACGCGTGGCCAGATCTCACCTCACGCGTGGCCACATCTCACCTCACGCGTGGCCACAGAGATGCGCGGACTGGGCTCAGCGTGCGGGTATGCGAACAACCTCGAAAGGTGTGCCGGTCCCCGAGAAGAATTGCGAATTCACCACGGCAAGGGTGTCGCCGAACAGCGCCGCGGTCGATGGCGACTGGAAGTCGGGGCTCGCATTGATCGCCTCGAGGGTCGCGGCCGAGAAGTCGGCATTTGCAGTGAGCCTTGCGACCTTGTTGGCCGGGTTCTGCACGACCCAGACGGTCTGCCCCTGCACCAGGAGCCCGTCCGCCCCTTCGACCGCGCCTTCGGCCGATCCATTGATCACCACCGGAGCGCTGGCACCAGTCACCGGATCTACGGTGAAGAGCGACCCGAGCCCGGTGTGGTCCACGATCAGCGTCCCGCTGTCGGGGCTGGCGGCAATGCCATTGAGGTTGAAGCCGAAGCTCGTATCTGCGGCCGGCCCGGTCAGGGGCAAGCGTTCAACCGCACCAAGCTGCCCGCTGGCGTCGACCGGGAGGAAGTACAGCGCGGCCTCACTCGAATTCGTAAACCACGCCCCCGCGGGGGTCAAGGCCACATCGTTGATGAACGATGTGCCGCTGGCCGCCAACTGGAAGAGGCCCACGTCACGGCCCGTCACAGTGTTGTACACGTAGGCCTGGCCCGTGGACCCGCCGGCGACGAACAACAGCCGGTGGGCCAGATCGGCCTTCATGCCGACGGCGTTCCGACCGTCCGGCGCGTCGATGAAGCGCGCGATGGTCCCGGATCGGACGTCGCCGCGGTAGATGTCTCCCGTGAAGAGCTCGCCCTGGTAGAAGGTGTAGTCCGCGCCTGCGGCAATCCCCTCGGCGGACGTCAGGGGCACCACAAAGCTCGAGCCAGACCACGGCGGCGCCGCGACGGCTGAAGGCCCAGAGACAAAGAGGGCCGCAAGTGCCGCGAGTCCGGCCGCGGCGAACCGCAGCCTGAGGCCTCGTGCGGCGGGGGATGGGGTGTGTTGGCGAAGCATCGTCGCTCCCTTGGGATCGAACGGTCGCGGGAGACCCCAGCCGAACTCCGCGTCTTGGTGCTGTCAGTGTAGGCGGCGTGGCGAGAGCAGCCCATAGTCGGCTGCTCGGAATCTTGACACTCGCTCGGCGCGCCTTCCTACTCTGATGCCGTCCGCACGAGTCAAGGGAGAACGCCATGCCCACCAACATCGTCACGACCTTGGACGTCAAATCCCACGACGAGCCCGACGAGGCGCGCCGGCCGGAGAAATCCGAGATCGACATCGTCACCGTCGGGGACTACACGATCGGGCGCTTCACGTTCGACCCGGGCTGGAGCTGGTCCGAGTGCATCAAGCCCGTGGTGCACACCGACAGCTGCCAGAACAACCACGTCGGGTACTGCGTCGCGGGAACCCTCGAGGTGCGGCACGCGAGCGGGGAGACGGCGACGATCAGGGCCGGAGACTCGTACACCATTCCGCCGGGCCATGACGCGCGCGTTGTAGGCGACGAGAAGTTCGTCGGAATCGAATTCCTGAGCGCCGCGGTCTACGCGAAGCCGGCCTGACCGCCGGAGCCGCCCCCGCCCGGCCCGCCAGGGGATCAAAACGGGCCGGACGGGGACGGAGTCTACAGATGCGCGAACGCGCGCTTCCAGCCCCGGGGCTGGATGCCGGCGAGGTCGATGAACGAACCTGCGAGGGCCCTCCCGTCGCCCAGCGGGAAGCCGTACTCGCGTGCCTGCGGGGCGAGGAACTGGGCAAGCTTCTCGGGGGCCCGCAGCTTGCGCTTCCTGATCGCGTCCCGCAGGAGCCCAGCCACCACGTGGCCCTCCGCGCCGCGCTCCACGAAGTCCGCAATCGTGCGCTCGACCGTGAGCGTCGGCACCGAGTCGACAACGCTGACCTCTCCCGGGCTCAGCGCCTGCACGCGCAGGCTCACGTCGGCGAGGCGCGTGCGGCGTCGGAGCGGCACGATGAACTCGCTCTCGAGCGGGCGGAATAGGCCGATCCCGTGCAGCAGCGCCGCGCTCTCGCCGGCGGCGACGACGCCGGGCACGCCGTCCGCCGTCGTCGGAAGTTCCGGGCCGGCGAGCGCGAGCCAGCGGGCGACGACGACGCCCTGGCCCGTCGCGGGCGACTTGCCTACCCGGTACACGCCTTGGGCCACACGGACGATCACGCCGAGCGCCGCGAGCCGCGACATCTGCTTCCTGCTGATGCCCGCGGCCTCCGCGCGCGCCGTCGTGACGAGGCCCCATCGGTTTCCGGCGAGATCGGCAAGGTGCCCCACTAGTTCCACGGTCATCTCAATCCTTGGTGCTCCGGGGGGCGCGGGAACGAGTTCAAAGGGTCGGCCTTTGAGTGTGCGGTCGCGGAGCCGGCTGCCCCCCAAAAAACACGGATCCGGCGTTTCCGCCGATGTCCCGCGCCATCCAGCCGGAGCCGCGCCCAACACCGCGAGCCTAGATTGCCGATCCGGCGGCTCAGTGGTGAATCAGCCAAAACTCAGTGGCGTTCCGACCCAATATCCGTACCAGCCGGGGCACACGTGTGCCGTCGGGAACCCATTTGGGGCCGACACATCCGAGGTGACGCGGAAGGCGCCTACGTGGCGAGCCGGGCTATGGGAGGCTCAGCGCGCGGGGACCGCCGTCAACGGGACGAGCCGGTCGCCGTCGCCCGCTCAAGCTCTTCGAGGCGCTCCGTCTCCGCCCAGCTCGCAAGCAGGCGCAGGGACTCCTCGGACGGCGAGCCGGGTTCGACGGGGTACACCGTCAGGGTGAGCTCCGGGTCCTCGGCGAGCTGCATGGCCTCGAACATGAGCTCGATGCCGCCGATCACGGGGTGCTGGAAGGTCTTGTTGCCGGAGTAGTGGCGGCGCACGTTGTGGGCGGCCCAGCGGACGCGGAACTCCTCGCTGCGCATCGAGAGCTCCCCGACGAGGTCGGCGAGGCCCTTGTCGTAGGGGTTGCGGCCGGACTCGGTGCGCAGGATCGCGACGTTGTTGTTCGCGGCGAGATCCCAATCGGGGTAGAAGTCGCGCGCGCGGGGGTCGAGGAAGATGAACCGCGAGTGGTTCGCCGGCCGCACGGGGTCCGAGAACATCGGCGCGTAGAGCGCGTAGCCGAGCCGATTCGCGGCCAGAAGGTCCATGCGCCCGTTGCGCACGAAGGCCGGCGCGCCCGTGATCGCGTCGAGCAGGAACTGGACGCTCGGCCGGATGCGCTGCTTCGGGGCCTTGGGCTGGCGGGCGCGCGAGGACGCGTTGGCGGCCCTGGCCAGGTCGAAGAGGTGGTCGCGCTCCGCCTCGTCGAGCTGGAGCCCGCGGACGAGCGCCTCGAGCACGCTCTCCGAAACACCGGCGAGGTTCCCGCGCTCGAGCCGCGTGTAGTAGTCGACGCTCACGCCCGCGAGCATCGCGGCCTCCTCGCGCCGCAGGCCGGGAACGCGGCGATTGCCGCCGAAGACGGTGAGTCCGGCTTGCTCCGGGGTGATGCGCGCGCGGCGCGACGCGAGGAATTCGCGCACTTCCGTCCGATTGTCCATGGGTCCAACGCTATGCGCCGCGCGGGTGCGGGAGGGAGGTACTGGCAGAACCAGTATCGAGAGGGCTCTCCCTCAGCGCCGCGCGAGGCCGTCTCATGGAACCTGGACCCCGGCACAGACGGAAAGGACTCCTGATGCCCGCGCAACAACCCTCGGCGGCGGAAAGACTGTACGGCGACTTCGCACCGGCCCTCGTCGGCTACACCGACAACGTTCTCTTCGGCCAAGTGTGGGAGCGCCCCGAGCTCTCCCCGCGAGACCGCAGCCTCGCGACCGTCGCCGCGCTCGTCGCGGGCGGGAACGCCGAGCAGCTCACGTTCCACCTCGCGTTCGCGAAGCAGAACGGGCTCACCGAGGAGGAACTCGTCGAGGGCATCACGCATCTCGCGTTCTACGCGGGCTGGCCCAAGGCCATGTCCGCGCTGGCCGTCGCCAAGCGCGTGTTCCGCGGAGAATAGGAGCCACCATGGACTACAGGACCGTAGGCTCCACCGGTGTGCGGGTCTCCCCGCTGTGCTTCGGCACGATGTCCTTCGGCGCCGAGGCGGACGAGGAGACCTCGGCCGCGATGTACCGCCGCGTCCGCGAGCGCGGCATCAACTTCTTCGACTCCGCGAATGTGTACGGCGGCGGGGCCTCCGAGGAGATCCTCGGGCGGCTCATCGCCCGCGAGCGCGACGACGTGGTCATCACGTCGAAGGTCTTCTACCCCACGTCGGCCGACGTCAACGCGCAGGGCCTCTCGCGGCGCCACATCATGCAGGCTGTCGAGGCGAGCCTCGCACGGCTCGGCACGGACCGGATCGACTTCTACTTCGTGCACGCTTTCGACCCGGCCACGCCGATCGAGCAGACGCTCCGCGCGCTCGACGACCTCCAGCGCGACGGCAAGATCCTCTACCCCGCCGTGAGCAACTGGGCGGCGTGGCAGATCGCGACCGCACTCGGCGTCTCGGCGCGCGAGGGGCTCGCCCGGTTCGAGCTCATCGAGCCCATGTACAGCCTCGTCAAACGGCAGGCAGAGGTCGAGATCCTCCCGCTCGCGCAGGCTGCGAACCTCGGCGTCATCACGTACAGCCCCCTCGGCGGCGGGCTCCTCACGGGCAAGTACCGGAGCGGGCAGCGGCCCGAGGGCGGCCGGCTCACCGAGAACGCGCGCTACGCGGACCGCTACGGGCTCGAGTCCGACCGCACGACGGCGGAACGTTTCGTCGCCTTCTCGGACGACGCCGGGATCTCGCCCGCCGCGCTCGCCGTCGCGTGGGCGATGGGCCACCCGGGCGTGACCGCCCCGATCATCGGCGCGCGGAATCTCGAGCAGCTCGAGGGCTCGCTCGCGGCGCTCGACGTCGAGATGACGCCCGAGCTGCGGGCGGAGGTCTCGGCGCTTTCGCCCACCCCTGCGCCCGCGACGGACCGAACCGAGGTGCTGACCGGCAAGTGGACCTAGGGTTCAATGCGCCACATTTCACGAGCGAAAAGGCCGGTTCGAGGCCCGATCCGGGCGCGAATTGTGACGAATCGCACCGCCACCCCGCCGACGCAGAACCCTAGACCGAAGGAAGGCACCGTGACGCGCTCCCCCACCGCACGAGCCGCACAAAATCCGACCATGACGACGGGCCTCACGCTCCTGTTCGCCGTGGCCGGCGGCGCGGCCGTGGGCAACCTGTACTGGGCCCAGCCCCTCCTCGACGCCATCGCTGGCGACCTCCACGCCTCGACCACGACCGCGGGCTGGCTCGTCACGGCGACGCAGCTCGGCTACGCGGCGGGCATTCTGCTCATCGTGCCGCTCGGGGACGTGCGCGACCGGCGGCGGCTCGTCGTCATCATGATGCTCGCCTCCGCCGTGGCGCTCGTGCTGTGCGCGCTCGCGCCGTCGATGGCGTTCCTCCTCGTCGCGGTGAGCCTCCTCGGCGTCACGACGGTCGCGGGCCAGATCCTCACGCCGCTCGCGGGGGACCTCGCCGGCGACGCCCGCCGCGGCCGCGTCGTCGGAACCGTCGTCGCGGGGATCCTCACGGGCATCCTCGCATCACGCACTGTGAGCGGGCTCATCGCCGCGGCGGGCGGCTGGCGGGCCGTGTATGCCGTCGCGGCGGTCGGCGTGGTCGTCCTGGCGGCGCTCCTACGCCGCGCGCTGCCGCCCCTCGAGCCCAAGGCGCGCGTCGCATACCCGAAGCTCATCGCGTCGGTGGGCGCCGCCGTGGTGCGGGAGCGCCAGGTGCGGTGGACGCTCGCGCTCTCCTCGACGAGCTTCGCAGTGTTCACCCTCTTCTGGACCTCGCTCACGTTCCTGCTCGCGGCGCCGCCATTCAGCTACCCCGTCGAGGTGATCGGCCTGTTCGGGCTCGCGGGCATCGCGGGCGCCATCACGGTCCAGCGTGCGGGGCGCCTGCACGACCGCGGCTGGTCGCTGCCCGCGACAGGGATCGCGTGGGCGCTCGCGCTCGCGTCGTTCGGCGTGTGCTTCCTCGCGGGGAGCTCGGTGTGGCTCGTGCTCGCGGTGGTCTTCGTGCTCGACATCGCGATCCAGGGCCAGAATGTCCTCAACCAGACCCGGCTGCTCTCGCTCTCGCACGAGGCACGCAGCCGGCTCAACACCGCGTACGTCACGGCGAACTTCATCGGCGGGGCGATCGGCTCGGCGGCCGCCGCCCTCCTGTGGGGCGCGGGCGGCTGGACGGCCGTCTCGGCCGCCGGGACCGCCCTGAGCTGCTTCGCCCTCGCCGTGTGGGCCATCGGGCGGCGCGGGCCGCTCAAGCCCTCCTGAATCCCCAACCCCTCACGAAAGGACACCCTCCATGCGTGGAGCTGTCATCTACGGTCCCGGCGACATCCGCGTCGAGGACCGCGAGGATCCGACGATCCTCAAGCCGACCGACGCTGTCATCCGCCTCGCCGCGACGTGCGTGTGCGGCTCGGACCTCTGGCCGTACCGCGGCGACGACGAGGTCAACGGGCCGAGCCCCATGGGGCACGAGTATGTGGGCGTCGTCGAGGAAGTCGGCAGCGACGTGCGGAACGTCAAGCCGGGCGACTTCGTGGTCGGCTCGTTCTTCGCGTCGGACAACACGTGCGAGATCTGCCGCTCGGGCTACCAGAGCTCGTGCGTCCAGCGCGAGGGAATGGGCGGCCTCGGCTGCCAGGCGGAGCTGCTGCGCGTCCCGCTCGCGGACGGCACGCTCGTCGCGACTCCTGGCATGCCGGACGCCGACCTCATCCCGAGCCTCCTCGCTGCCTCGGACGTGCTCGGCACCGGCTGGTTCGGCGCGGTCGCGGCGGAGGTCGGCCCGGGCAAGACGGTTGCGGTGGTGGGGGACGGCGCCGTCGGGCTCCTCGCGGTGCTCGCCGCCAAGCAGCTCGGCGCCGAGCGGATCATCGCGATGAGCCGCCACGAGCCGCGGCAGAAGCTCGCGCTCGAATTCGGCGCGACGGACATCGTGACCGAGCGGGGCGACGAGGGCGTAGCGAAGGTCAAGGAGCTCACGGGCGGGCTCGGCGCGCACTCGGTCATCGAGGCCGTCGGCACGCAGGAGTCCATGATGCAGGCGATCCGCTCCACGCGGCCGGGCGGTCACGTGGGGTACGTGGGGGTCGCGCACGGCGTCGAGCTCCCGGGCCTCGAGCTGTTCTTCTCGCACGTGCACCTGCACGGGGGGCCGGCTCCCGTGCGCGACTACCTTCCCGAGCTCATCGACCTCATCTGGAACCGGAAGATCAATCCAGGGAAGGTCTTCGACCTCGAACTCCCGCTCGAGGACGCGGCAGAGGGCTACCGGGCCATGGACGAGCGCCGCGCCATCAAGGTTCTGCTGCGGCCATAAGGAGAGAGACATGGCTGGATGGAATCCGGAGGAGCTGCGCCGCATCGTCGACGCCGACGACCTCCACATCGCGCCCTTCCGCGAGGACGGCGCCACGCCGGGCACGCCGACGTGGATCTGGTGCGTCGCGGTCGACGGCGAGCTCTACGTCCGCGGCTACAACGGCACCGCCTCGCGCTGGTACCGGGCCGCCGCAACCCAGGGCGCGGGGCGGATCGAGGCGGCGGGGACCGCGTACGACGTCGCGTTCGAGCCTCTCGCGGGGACCGCGGCCGAGGCGATGAACGCCGCGGTCGACGCCGCCTACCGCACCAAGTACGACGGCAGCCCCTACCTCCCGCCCATGGTGAGCGCGCGGGCCCGGGCCGCGACGGTGAGGATCGTGCCGCGGGCCTGACGGCCCAACGGGCGGGAGACGGAGTAGCGTGGCGCGCGTGATGCCCTACGAGAGCTACCTCCGGTTCACCCGCGTCGACGCGGTCCACGAGACCGCTTCAGGACTCGTCGCCGAGCTGCACGGCGAGCAGCTCCGCGTCGACGTGATCCGCGACGACGTTGTGCGCCTCAAGATGAGCCGCGGCGGGGTGTTCGACGAGCAGCCGACGTACGCGGTGTGCGCCGATCCCACGGGCCTCGGGGCGCCGTTCGCGCTCGAGGCGGGCGACGACGTCGTGCGCCTCCGCACCGAGGCGCTCACCGTCTCGCTGTGGCTCGCCCCGTTCCGGATCGACGTGCACCGTCCGGACGGCTCGGCCGTCATCGAGACAGCTCGGGACGCCGAGGGGCGGTACGACGCGTATGCGACGCTCAACGACGCGTTCACGTTCGCGCGGCGGTGCCGGCCGGACGACGCCGTGTTCGGCCTCGGCGAGAAGACGGGGCCTGGAAACCGCAGGGGGCGGGGCTTCACGCTGTGGAACACGGACGTCCTGAGCCCCTCGGCCACGGGCGAGTTCACGGCAGGCCGGGCCACAACCGACCCGCGCGCCGACCCGACGAGCACCGAGTTCGACCCGTACTACGTCTCCATCCCGTTCCACTACCACCAGGACGCCGCGACGGGGAAGGTCTCGGCCTCCTTCGTGGACAACGGCTACCGCGCGGCGTACGACTTCTCCCCGGGGGACCGCTACCGGGTGCACTTCTCCGGCGGGCAGTACACCGAGTACGTGTTCGCCGGCCCGGACATGCCCGGCATCCTCGAGGCCTACACGTGGCTCACGGGCCGCACCCAGCTGCCGCCGCTGTGGTCCCTGGGCTACCACCAGTGCCGCTGGCACCTTTACGCGCAGTCGGACATCGAGGCGATCGCGGCACGGCTGCGCGAGGAGGCGATCCCGTGCGACGCCCTGTGGCTCGACATCGAATACATGAACGGCTACCGCGTGTTCACGTGGAACGAGGAGCGCTTCCCCGACCCGCAGGAGCTCATCAAGCGGCTCGACGCCGAGGGCTACCGGCTCATCACGATCGTCGATCCCGGCGTGAAGGCCGAGCCCGGCTACGCCGTGTACGACGACGCCGTGCGGCGGGGCGTCCTGTGCCGCACCGAGGGCGGGGACGTGTATATCGGGCAGGTGTGGCCCGGGAACACGGCCTTCCCCGACTTCGCGACCGAGGAGGCCCGCGCGTGGTGGGGCGAGCTCAACGCGGCCCACGTCGCCTCCGGACTCGCGGGCATCTGGAACGACATGAACGAGCCCGCGACCGGCATCATCGACCCCACCCGCATGCGCTTCGACCGGGGCCGGCACTCCCACGAGCGGTTCCACAACCAGTACGCGCTGCTCATGGCCATGGGCACCACCCAGGGGCTGCTCAAGGCGATCCCGGGCCGGCGCACGTTCGTGCTCTCGCGCGCCGGCTCGGCCGGGATCCAGCGGTACGCGGCGAACTGGATGGGAGACAACCTCGCCAATTGGGACCACCTCGCCCTCAGCATCCCGATGGCCACCGGGTTCGGGATCTCGGGGCAGGCGTTCGTCGGGGCAGACATCGGCGGCTTCTTCGGCCACACGAACCCCGAGCTGTTCGCCCGCTGGTTCCAGTACGGCGCGCTCACGCCGTTCTGCCGCAATCACTCGAACATCGGCAACCGGGACCAGTACCCGTGGTCGTTCGGGGAGGCGGTGCTCGGCGTCGTACGCGAGGCGGTGCGGCTGCGCTACCGGCTCCTGCCATATCTCTACGCGTCGTTCGTCCTGGCCGCCGAGACCGGCGCGCCCGTGCAGCGCCCGCTCGTGTTCGACCACCAGTACGATCCCATCACCGCCGACATCGACGACGAGTACCTCCTCGGCCCCGACCTCCTCGTCGCCCCCGTCCTCGCGCCGGGCGTCACGACCCGGCAGGTCTACCTCCCAGAAGGGCACTGGTACGACTGGCACACCGGTGCCCTGCACCGCGGGCAGCGCCACGTCGTGGCCGAGGCGCCCCTCGACCGCATTCCCCTGTACGCGCGCGCAGGCGCCGTCGTCCCGATGTGGGCCGACGCCCCGCCGTCGACCGACGGGCACGCGCCCTCCGCCGTCGAACTCCACGTCTTCGTCCCGGCCGAGGACGGCCTCCATCGGTCCTTCCTCCAGGAGGACGACGGGCTCACGTTCGCCGCGCACGACGGCGCGCGCGTCCGGACCGAGTTCGCGGTGACCCGCGCCGGGAGGCACGTCGCCGTCCGGGCGGTGACCGACGGCGCGGGGTTCGACGGGTTCGCGCGGCGGGAATTCGCCGTCGTCCTCCACGGCGCCGAGCCGGCGCGGGCGACGCACGACGGCGCGGACGTCGCCTTCGAGCGCGAGACGATCCGCTTCGCCAACAGCGGGCAGGGCTTCACGCTCGAGTTCGAGGTCTGAGGCGCCAGCTCCGCGCTCCGCTGGCGGTGCCGGGCCACCAGGCGCCCTTCCCCGCTATTGTGCCGCGGGCCCGCGGCCCAATAGCGGCGAAGCGGCACCGGTGCGCGGAAGCGGCACCGAAGCCCGGGGGCGCCTACGGGAGCTCGACGCCCGTGATCCGTGCGAGCTCCGCAATCACGGCGTCCTGGAACGCGGGATCGGCGGCCGCGGCGGCAGGCTCGCGACGGCGCCCGTGGAACCAGTACCCGCCTGTGGCCTCGGCGTCGGGACCGCCCGCGGCGAGCTGGGCCTGCGTGGTGTGGCCGAGCTCGAGGTCGTCCGGCGCGGACGGCCCGCCCATGCGCGTGGGCACCCAACCGGGGTCGACGGCGTTGCAGCGCACGTCGGGCCACCGTCGCGCGAGGCCGAGCGCGAGCGCCGTCACGTACAGCTTGCTGTCCGCGTACGCCTGCGATCCGTTCCAGCGGCGCTGCGTCCAGTCGATGTCGCGCAGGGACGCGTCCCCGCTGCGGTGCAGCCCACTGCTGAGGTAGACGAGCCGCGCGGGCCGCTCCACGAGCGCCGTGAGGAGGTACGGCGCGAGGACGTTGACCGCGAGGACGCGCGCGTGGCCCTCGGGCGTCGCGAAGCGCTGGGCGTCGGAGTAGATTCCGGCGTTGTGGATGACCGCGTCCATCCGGCCGAGCGCGTTGACCTGCCGCGCGATGTCAACCGTTTCCTCACGGCTGGACAGGTCGCCCACGACGACGCCCGCGGCGCGCGCGCCGAGCCCGCCCAGGTTCGCAGCGCGCTCGAGCGTGCGCGCATGGAGGACGACGGCGTGGCCCGCACCAACGAGCGCCTCCGCGGCGCCGCGCCCGAGGCCCTGCGTCGATCCGGTGATGAAGATCCGTGCCATGGCGCTCCTCCCAACCCCGTGAAGCCAGCCGGCAGCACGTGGCCGGTCGGAACTACCGTACTCGCCCTTACGGCGCCGGTTCTCGGCCGGCCCCGTCAGGTGCGGCGGACGAGCCCGGGCCGCAGCGCACCTGAGTTTTCCTCGACGAGGGCGCGGCGCGGTACTGTCATCGTCAGGCGACCGACGGATCAGCATGCCGCTCGAGGAAGGACGTGATGTGGAGGACTCGAAGCGGACTCCCGTGCCTGAGCCCAAGCGATTCCCCCGTTCCGTCTTCGAGCAGGGAACCGAGCCCGACGTCCGTTTCAGCTTCGCCAACGAACGCACGTTCCTCGCGTGGATCCGCACGGCGCTCGCGCTCCTCGCGGGCGGCGTCGCGCTCGAGGCCCTCGGCCTCGGCATGAACCCGCCGCTGCGGCTCGCGGCGTCCCTCCTCCTCATCGTGATCGGCATCCTCGTCTCGCTCCAAGCCTGGGTGGGCTGGAGGCGGGCCGAGGTCGCGCTCCGAACCGGCTCTCCGCTGCCGTCCGCGCCGCTCTCCCTCCCGCTCGCGCTGAGCCTCGCCGTCGTCGGCGTCCTCGTGCTGCTCGGGGTGCTCGTCAAGTGAGCGTGTTCGACCCCGGCCTCCAGCCGGAGCGGACGGGGCTCGCCTGGCAGCGCACGTGCCTTTCCTTCCTCGGGGGCTCGCTCGTCGCGATGAAGGTGCTTCCCCAGGTCTTCGGCGCGTGGACCATCTGCTTCGGCGCGGCCGGGGCGATCGAGGCGACGATCCTGCTCGTCGCCGTGCACCGGAGGTACCGAACGCGCCATCGCCTCCTCACGGAGAACAGGGCCGAGCCTGCCCCCATTGCCGACGGCCGGCTCGTGGGCGCGCTCGCGCTCTCGACCGTGGCCGCCGGAGTCGTGTCGCTCTGGCTCGCCATCGCGATCCACTTCGGCTGACGCCGCCGGCACGCTCAGGTGAGGGGAATCCCTGCCGGTCGGAGGTGCGCCGCGAGGGTCTGAGCCGACTTCTCGAGCTCGATGCTTCCTTCGGCGACGCCCACCACGAGGTCGAAAACCTGGTCGGGGCTCATGTCGTGCTCTGCTCCATTGAGCGCGAGGAAGACAACGACCAGGACCCATGCGCTGCGCTTGTTGCCATCGACGAGCGGATGGTTCCGCGTCGCGGACTCCAGCAGGGCGGCAGCTTGGAGAGGCAAGGTCGGATACGCAAACTGGCCCGACACGGTCGTGGTGGGTCGGGCGAGAGCTGAACCCAGCAGACCAGCATCCCGTACGTGAAATCCTATCCGGGCTATGAGAGTCAGCGCCTCGTCCAGTTCGAGGAACGCGCTCACGCGTCAGCCAGGCGCTCGAGCGCCTCCCGGTCGTGCACTAAGGCGAACTGGAAGCCACGCTCGATCACCGCCTCTCGGCGGCTCTTCTCAACGAGCTGACGCGCGGCCTCGACCAACAGCGCGCTTTTCGACATGTGGCGCTCGGCGGCGAGATCCTCCAGATCGCGATCGAGCTCTTCCGGAAGCCTGAGAGTCATTGCCATCACTCAATGATACCGGATTGGTATCAGATCCTTGGAACGTCGGGTCCTTCTATTTCACGCACGGGATCCCGCCGCCCTGGAGCGCGCCTGTCCAGTCGGCGTAGACGCTCGGCGCGGACGACGACGGCGCCGCGGCCTGCGTGCCCGAGGCCGCCTGGGCGGCGGGTCCCGGAGCGCCGGCGCCGCCTGTCAGGGCGGGCACCGCGGCCGGGGCGGCTGAAGCGGAAGGCGCGGGCGCCGTCGTACTCGGCTTGGGCGGCGCGAGCAGGGCTCGGACCACGGCCTGGACCTGGGCGACGTCGACGGTGTTGATCGAAAGGCCCTCAGGAGACCATCCGAAGCCCGTGATCGGAAGGGTCGTGAAGGAGATGCTGCCGCCGGTCAGGGACGTCGCCTCCTGGGCGAGCTGGACGAGGTCGAGCCCTGTATCGACCGCAATGTTCTTGCTCACCGCGTCGAAGACGCCCTCCATCTTCGGCAGATCCGTGAACGTGCCCGCCTGCTTGAGCTCGTGCAGGACCGAGACGACGAACGCCTGCTGACGCCGCTCGCGGTCGAGGTCGCTGAAGGCGTAGGTCGGATCGCTCGTGTCGCGGCGCTGGCGCACGAAGGCGACGGCCTGCTTCGCGGTGATCTGCTGCATGCCGGCATGGAAGTCGGCCCCGGAGTACGTATCCCTCGTGGCGCGGTTGACGCAGACCGTGATCGGGGCAACGGCTTGGGCGACCTGATAGAAGGCGGCCATCGTGACCTCGACGAAGTGATCGATGTGGACACTTCCGAGGAACTTTGTGACCGTCGCGATCTCGGCCCGACGCCCGGCGTCCCGCGCCTCCTGGTAGGTCGCGTCGTCGTCGGGCTTCCCCTGCCGAAGCAGCGCGGTCCGCGCGGCCTCGAGCCCATACCCGTAGGCCTCCTTGATCTTCGCTTTGAAGCCCGCGCCTGGGAACCCCGCCGTCTGCACGTAGTCGTCGCGGGGGATCGAGATCGCGGTGGCCTTCGAGCCGTCGGCGGGGATGTGCACGAGCATGAGGACGTTCGAGTTGTAGCCGCCCACGTCGTCGCCGCCGGCGTGGAGGGCGTCGTAGACCTCGGCCGGGAGCGGCTTGCCGTTCTCGTCGAGGCGCGAGTCGAGGCCCATGATGAGGATGTTGGTGTCCTGGGTGAGCTTCGGGACAACTTGGACGGGCTGAATCGACGGGCCCTCCTCGCTGGGCGGCGCCTCAAGGGCTCCGGAACGGTGGATGTTCGCCGCGAGGCGGGCCGCTTCCTGCCCCGCGTAGGCCACGCCGCCTGCCCCCACGAGGGCGACGACGATCGAGAGGCTCGCGAGAACCCGAGGCCAGCGTCGCCGCATCCGAAAGCGACGCCCGGCCCGCGCACGGGAATGCCCGCCGCCGGCCGCTCGCCTGCGCCGCGGCCTTCCGCGCCCGCCGCGACCACCGACCATCCCCCAGTCCCTTCCGGCCCGGCACCCGCCGTTCCCGCTCAATGCACGGCGATTTGGCGGCCGCCGGGCGACCCGAACTCGGGTAAGGAGACGATACGACACGCCTCGGCCCGCGGACTAGCCTCCTCGCCACGCCGCCGACTTTGACGCATCCTCACTCTTGGGGGGTGATCTCCCTCATCGCGCTGCTCGTCGTCCTTTTGTCCGGGCTCGCCGCGGGACTCGCGAACGACGGCGTGTCCGGCCTCCGCGCGATGCCCGCCACGAGCTTTGCCTTCAGCAAGGGCACGATCACCGACAACGCCTTCAGCCGGTCGCAGACCGACGCCCAGCAGCTCGCCGCGTGGCGGGAGGCACCGGGCGTCTCCCACTCCGAGCCCCTCGGGGTGACCCCCGCCCACGGCACCATCGCGGGCGGCGGGCAGGCAGACCTGACCCTGTTCGGCGTCGACCCCTCGGGCTTCCTCTCCCCTGCCGTCTCGAGCGGGGACCGGCTCTCGACGCCAGGCGGCATCGTCGTCTCGGAGACGGCAAAGGCCAAAGGCTTCGAGCTCGGCACAAAGATCACGCTCGACCGCACGGGCGTCGAGCTCACGGTCGTGGGCTTCACCAAGGGCCAAGCGACTTTCGGGCACGTCAACGTCGCCTACCTCCCACTCGACACGTGGCGGCTCATCGCCTCGGGCGCCGCCGGCGCCCCGGCCCCCACCGACCCGAGCGCCTACCCCTACGCGAGCGCCATCGCCGTCCAGGCCACCGCCGGGAGCAGGCCAGACCTTGCCGCGATCGACGAGCACGCCGGCACGCTCTCGATGACCAAGTCCCAGGCCTTCAACGCGTCCCCGGGCTACCAGCCGGAGACCCTCACGCTCACGCTCATCCAAGTCTTCCTGTACGCGATCAGCGCGCTCGTCGTCGGCGCGTTCTTCACGGTCTGGACGATCCAGCGAAAGCACGAGATCGCGGTCCTGCGCGCGATCGGCGCCTCGGCCGGGTACCTCCTGCGCGATGGGATCGCCCAGGCCGCGATCCTGCTCGGCGCGTTCACGGCGGCGGGCGCGGGCCTCGCCGTCGTCCTCGGGGCCCTCATGCCCTCAGCGGCGCCGTTTAGCTTCGAGCCCGCGCCGATCGCCCTCGCCATGGTCCTCACCATCGGCCTGGGGCTTGCTGGCGCCGCCATCGCGGTGCTGCGCATCACCCGCGTCGACCCCATCACAGCCCTCGGAGGAAACCGATGACCACCCGCCCCGACGCCACGCCCGCGCTCGACTTGACAGACGTCGTCCTCGAACTCGGCGACGGCGACGCAAGCGTCCGCGCGCTCGACTCCGTCTCGCTCCAGCTCGACCCCGGCGAGTTCGCCGCCGTCGTCGGCCCGTCCGGCTCGGGGAAGTCCTCGCTGCTCGCCGTCGCGGGGCTGCTCTCGCGGCCCACGTCAGGGTCGGTGCGCCTCCACGGGATCGACGTCGGGGACCTCTCCCCGGCCGCTGCGGCGCGATTCCGGCTCGAGAACATCGGCTTCGTGTTCCAGTCGGGCAACCTCATCCCCGCCCTCACGGCCGCGGACCAGCTCCGGCTCGCCGCGCGGCTGGCCGGGAACCGCGACCTCGACCCCCTGCCGCTCCTGCGGGCCGTCGGGATGGAGCACCGCGCGGGCCACCGCCCCGGGCAGCTCAGCGGCGGCGAGCGTCAGCGCGTCGGGATCGCTCGCGCCCTCGTCAACCGGCCTTCGCTCCTGCTGGTCGACGAGCCGACCGCCGCGCTGGACCGACGGCGCAGCGAGGACGTGGTGCAGCTCCTCGCCGAGCAGGCCTCCGCGTTCGGCGTCGCGGTGCTCATGGTCACGCACGATCAGGAAGTGCTCAGGCACTGCGACCGGGTCCTCGAGATGGTGGACGGTCGGCTGGGCGAGCTCGCGGTGGCGGAGGGCGGGTCGGCGGGATGACCACCCGTCGGCGTCTTGACCGTCCGCCCGCGAAGCGCGCTACGATCGCTAGAGATTAACCGGATTAACCGGATTAACCGAGATCTACCGGGAGGCCTCGTGCAGAATCCGTTCCGGCCGACGGCGGGGGCCACACCGCCCGTCATCGTGAGCCGCCACGGCATCCTCAGCGAATTCGAATACGGGCTCACGATCAGGTCCGGCGCACCGGGCCTCCTCACGATCTTCACCGGGACGCGGGGCATTGGCAAGACCGTCATGCTCAGCGCGGCCGAGGAGGCCGCGCAGGCGCAGGGGTGGCTCGTGATCTCCGAGACCGCCACGGCCGGGTTCATGGCCCGGATCGGCGAGGCGATGCGGCGGGCGTTCGAGGAGCTCGGGGAAAAGCCAAGCGGCCGCCGCATCACGGGCGTCACGCTCGCGGGCTTCGGGGTGACGACCCAGCTCGCACCCGAGGAGCAGGTGGGCTGGCGCGAGGCCGGCGAGAAGCTCCTCAACGCCCTCGACACCCACGGCACGGGCCTCGCCATCACGGTCGACGAGGTGCACGCCGCGGATCGGGGCGAGATCGCGGCGCTCGCGGCGAACGTCCAGCACTTCATCCGCGAGGGGCTCCCGATCGCCCTCGTGTTCGCGGGGCTGCCGTCGGCGGTGTCCGACCTGCTCAACGAGGGCGTCGCGACGTTCCTCCGACGGGCCGACCGCATCGACCTCCACGCCGCCTCCGTCGATGAGACGGCCGATTCCTACGCGAAGCTCTTCGCGCAGGGCGGCCACAGCCTCGAACCCGCGCTCGCCCGCGCGGCCGCCGAGGCCACGGGCGGGTATCCGTTCCTCATCCAGCTCGTCGGCTACAGCCTGTGGCAGGAGGCCGAGGCCGGTCCGCTCACTGCGGACGCCGTGGGCCGCGCGATCGCCGCGGCCCGACGGCGGAACGAGCGCACCGTGATCGAGGCCGCGCTCTCGACCGCGAGCGCGCGCGACATGGATTTCCTCGCCGCCATGGCCGACGACGACGGCACCTCCGAAGCGGGCGAGATCGGCCGGCGCATGGCCGCGAGCCCGAGCCTCGTGGGGAAGTACCGCGCACGGCTCATCGACGCGGGGCTCGTTGAACCGGCGGGCTACGGCCGCGTCGAGTTCGCGATCCCGGGGCTGCGGGAGTACCTGCGGTCACGCGTGCGGCGCTGAGGCGGGTGCTACGACCGTCCGCCGGACCAACGCTCAGATGAGGGTCGGGCGCCTGGCCCCGGCCCAGCTCGAGGATGTCGAGCGGGCGCTTCTGGTCTTCCTCGGCATCGCCTAGCGGTGGCCCCCCGGGTGCCCGGCCAACTGCGCGTCGTGCTGGGCTGCGTGCCGGATCGGCGCGTTGGGCGCCCCGAAGCCCTCGTAGCCGCCGATCCGCTGCACGACCTCGAAGAACACGCTCCCCACGGTCGCCGTGTAGAAATGCAGGAACTCGCCGTCGGCGTCCCGGTCGTAGAGGAGGTCGAGCTCGCGGAGCGTCGCGAGGAAGTCCGGGGAAAGGCCGTAGCGCGCGTCGAGATCCTCGTAGTAGTTCTCGGGGATCGGCAGGAACGGCAGCCCCCGCCGGCGGCAGGCCCGCGCGGTCTCGACCAGGTCCGGGACCGCGATCGCGATGTGCTCCTGGAACGTGTCCCGCACGGTGCCGCGGACGGTATCCGCCTGGATCCAGGGCGCGAGGTTGAGCACGAGCCGCACGGCGCTTTCGCCGCCGGCCCCGGCCTGCATGACCTGCGAGCGCACGAGCCCCGTGGGACTCGAGACGTCCTGCGAGGGCTGCGGGCTCAGCGCGAGCACCGACGAGTAGAAAAGCACCGCCTCGTCGTAGTGCTGCCACGGCTGGGCGAGGTTGATGTGGTCGATATGCGCCGAGGCGAACGGAGCGGCCGACGGCGCGTGTTCGGCTGAGGCGACGCCCGAACCGAATTCGTTGACCCAGAGCGCATCCTGGCACAGGAACACCTCGGTGCCGTCCGGCGCCTGGACCGCCTGCAGTACCTCTTCGTTCGCCTGCGATGTCCGCGGCACGGGCGCGGCCTTGAGCTGGACGGCGCGAGCGACGGCGGCGACCGAGTTCTCGACGTCGAACCCGAGCGCGGAGATCGCCGGGTCGACGCCGCGGGCCTGCTGGCGGTTGAGGATGATGCGGGCGTCGCCGAGCGTCCAGAGGTTTACGGGCTTCGTGCGGTGCTCGCCGTGCGGCTCGAAGCCGAGCTGGGAGAGGAGCCGTTCGAGCTCGGCCGTCGCGGCCGCACCCTCGGCCGACTTGATCTCGGCGAAGTTGACGCCCGACGGCGGTGCCACCTGCGGGAGCGTCGTGAGCGGCATGGGGTAGGCGCGGGACGCCGCGGCGAGCTGTGCCGGGGTGGGGGCGGCGGCGTCGTCGTCTGCGTCGCGGCCCGCGGCGTCGGCAAGGCGTGCCGCATCGGACACCGCGAGGTGCTTCGCCGTGCGCTCCTCAAGCCAGATGAGGGAGCGCATCGCGTCGACGGCGGTGCGCTCGACGTCGGCCTGCCGGAACGTGTCGTTGAAGACCTCGAGGGACACCGGACCGTTGTAGCCCGTCCGTGCTACATGCCCGAGGAACTTGGGCAGGTCGAACTGCCCCTCCCCCGGGAACACCCGGTAATGGCGGCTCCAGCTGAGCACGTCCATGGAGAGCTTGGGCGCGTCCGCGACCTGCACGAAGAAGATCTTCTCGCCCGGGATCTGCTCGATCGGCTCGGTGTCCCAGCCGCGGGAGAGGATGTGGAACGTGTCGAGGCACGTGCCGAGGTTGGGGTGGTCGGCGTCGGCGACGAGGCGCCACGCGTGCTCGAAGTCGTTGACGTACGTGCCCCACGCGAGGGCCTCGTATGCGACCTTGACGCCGTAATCCGCGGCGAGCTTCGCGAGCCCGTGAAGCTGTTCGGCGCGCAGCGCATCGTCGTCGATACTCGCGGTCGCGACATTGCTGCAGACCAGAATCGTGTCGATCCCGAGCCGGCCCATGAGCTTGAACTTCGCCTCGGCGCGGCGCAGGTTCGCGCGGTACAGCTCGTCAGGCACGGAGTCGAGGTCGCGGAACGGCTGGTAGAGATCCAGCCCCAAGCCCTGGTCGTCGGCGAGCGCGCGCACGTCCTCGGGGCTCAGCGGAGAGGTGATGAGGTCCGTCTCGAAGATCTCGACACCGCCGAAGCCGGCCTTCGCGGCGGCCCGCAGCTTCTCTTCGAGCGTCCCGGACAGGCAGACGGTCGCGATTCCCGTGCGCATCAGCGAACCCCCGCCGCGGTGGCGACAGCTTCTCGCTCGATGAGCTCGAGGAAATGCGCGCGCATCCGCTCGGCGTCCGGCTCAAGGCCCGTGAAGATGCGGAACGCGTCGACGGCCTGGCCCACGGCCATGCGCCCGCCGTCGAGCACGCGGCAGCCGATGGCCCGGGCCTCGCGAACGAGCTGCGTCTCGATGGGCCGGTACACAATGTCCGCGACCCACTGCCGCGCATCCAGGAGCGAGGTATCGAACGGTGTGCCCGGGTGCGCGGCCATCCCCATGGGCGTGCAGTGGACGACGCCGTCCGCCGCCTCGAGCAGCGAGGCGAGCCCCGCCGTCGTGCGCCCCTCGACGGACGCGCTCGGGAAGAGGTGCGCGAGCTCGGCGGCGCGCTCCTCGGCGCGGGCGCCGTCGACGTCGACGATGCTGAGGTGCTCGACTCCCGCCGCGAGCAGCGCATAGGCGACGGCGGAGCCGGCACCGCCCGCGCCGAACTGGACGACGCGCCCGAGCGCCGCGCCCGGAAGCCCCGCGCGGAAGGCGCTCAGGAAGCCCGACCAGTCCGTGTTGTGGCCCACCGTGGTGCCGTCCGGGCGGATGACGACCGTGTTGACGGCACCGAGGCGCGCGGCGTCGTCGTCGATCTCGTCGAGGTATGCCAGGACGAGCTGCTTGCACGGGTGCGTGATGTTGAGGCCGTTGAAACCGAGGTTGCGTGCGGCGCGCACGAGCTCGCCGACGCTCTCGGCCGGGAGGCCGAGCGCCGCGAGGTCGATGGGCCGGTAGAGGTAGAGGAGCCCGTGGGCCGCGCCCTCGCGCTCGTGCATGGGCGGGGTGAGGGAGGGCGTGACGCCGTCGCCGATCAGGCCGATCAGGTACGACTCGCTGGGGAGGCTCACTCGGAGTCCTTTCAGTTTCTCTTGGCGCCTATGGCGTGGGTCAGTGGCGAGGCAGGCGCGCCGCGAGTTCCTCGGCGGCCTCTCGCAAGGCGGGAAGCTGGTCGACGAGCTCGTCGACGGTCATGCGGACGGTGGGCGCGGAGCACGCGATCGCAGCGATCGCGCGTGGCTCTCCAGAGCCAGAATCAGCCAGGACGGGCACGGCGACGGCGCGCATGCCCACCTCGTTCTCCTCGTCCATGACGGCGTACCCCTGGCCCCGGACTCGCTCGATCTCGGCACGGAACTCGTCACGGTCCGTGATCGACCGCGGCGCGACCGGCAGGAGCTCAAGCGTTTCCAGGAGCCGCTCGCGCTCCTCCGGCGCGGCGAACGCGACGAGCGCCTTGCCGATCGCGGAGCAGTGCAGGTACCCCCGGTAGCCGGGGTCGCTCGTGACGCGGAACGCCTTCGGCCCGTCCACCTTCGCGACGGTCAGGAAGCGGTCCTCGTCCGGGACGCCGAGGATGCTCGCCTCCTGCGTCTTCTCGGTGAGCCGCGCGAGCACGGGATTCGCGGTGCCCGCGAAGCCGAGGCTGTTCGAAACGTACAGCCCGAGCTGGAAGACACGCAGACCGAGGCTGTACTTCTTCCCCTCGGGCTCGAAGTCGACGAAGCCCGCGCGCTGGAGCGACTGCAGGAGCCGATACGCGGTGCTGAACGGCAGCTCCGCGCGGCGCGAGAGGTCCGCTGCCGTCGTCGCGCCGGGTGCGTCGCCAAGCATGACGAGAAGGCTCAGGGCCTTGCCGACCATGTCGGTCTTGCCGGGCCTCTCGTTCGGCGCGGACTTCTCGTCATCGGTGATCGAGGTCATAAGTCGATAGTGCCACAACTCTCACATTGTGGCAACGCTCACCAGATCGTGGAAGTTTTTCTTGACTTGTGAGGCGGGACACAGCATCATCGTTTGTATCGCGAAAGCTACTTCCACATTGCGGTTACGTTTCGTGGAACGCACACTTCAGCAGGAGCCATGACCACACAACGCCGTGTACACATCGCGGTCGCCGGATCGGGACTGATCGGCCAGGAGCACCTCCGCCGGATCGCCCACAGCGACGAGACGGTGAATGCTGCGGTCTGCGCCGTCGTCGACCCGGCGCCGGCCGCGCGCGAGGTCGCGGCGCGGCACGGCGTTCCCCTCTTCACGTCCCTCGCAGAGCTCTTCGCGGCCCAGCGCCCCGACGGCGTGATCCTCGCGACCCCCAACCGCTTCCACGTATCCGGCGGGCTCGAGTGCGTCGCGGCCGGCGTCCCCGTCCTCGTCGAGAAGCCCATCGCCGAGACGGCCGACGACGCCGAGCGGCTCGTCGCTGCCGCCGACGCCGCGGGCGTCCCCCTCCTCGTGGGACACCACCGGAGGCACAGCCCGCTTCTTGCGCAGGCTCGCCGCATCGTCGGCGAGGGGACGCTCGGCACCGTCGTCGCCGTCGTCGGCACAGCGCTCTTCCGCAAGCCGGACGACTACTTCGGCGCCGGGCCCTGGCGCGCCCAGCCGGGCGGGGGGCCGATCCTCATCAACATGATCCACGAGGTCGACGACATGCGGGCGCTGTGCGGAGAGATCGTGCGGGTGCAGGCGACGGCGTCGAACGCGGCGCGCGGCTTCGCGGTCGAGGACACGGCCGCGATCACGCTCACGTTCGCGAACGGGGCCCTCGGGACGTTCATGCTCTCCGACGCGGCCGCGGCCGCTGCCTCGTGGGAACAGACCTCGCGCGAGAACCCCGCCTATGCGCACGCCGACGACGAGGACTGCTACCTCATCGCCGGAACACGCGGATCCCTCGGCGTCCCCACCATGCGGCTGAGGACCTTCGCGGGCGACGCCTCGTGGTGGGAGCCGTTCGAAAGCCGCACCGCCGCCGTCGAGCGCCACGACCCGCTCGCCGCACAGCTCGCCCACTTCGCCGCCGTCGTCCGCGGCGACGCCGAGCCCCTCGTCACCGGCCGGGACGGCATCCAGTCCCTCCGCGTGGTCGAGGCCATCCTCGAAGCGGCCCGCACGGGCCTTGCCGCAGAAGTACCCACCCAAACCCACGCTGCTGCACAGATGCAGACCCAATCGGCGCAGAACTAGAAGGAACCGGCCATGTCCACAGCAATCCCTGCCGCCCCGCAGAAGACCCCGGTCCGCGCCGCGCTCGCGAGCTGGGTCGGCAGCGCCCTCGAGTACTACGACTTCTTCATCTACGGCACCGCCGCCGCGCTCGTGTTCAACAAGATCTTCTTCCCGAACGCCGCCCCCGGCGTCGACATCCTGCTCTCGATGGCGACGTTCGGCGTCGGCTACGTGGCCCGCCCCATCGGCGCGTTCTTCATGGGCCACTGGGGCGACAAGTTCGGGCGCAAGAATGTGCTCATCGGCACCGTGCTGCTCATGGGCATCTCGACGTTCCTCGTCGGCTGCCTCCCCACGTACGGCCAGATCGGCGTGTGGGCGCCGATCCTGCTCGTGACGCTCCGCCTCCTCCAGGGCTTCTCCGCCTCCGGCGAGCAGTCCGGCGGCACGTCGATGTCCCTCGAACACTCGCCCGAGAACCGTCGCGGCTACTTCACGAGCTTCACCCTTTCGGGCACGCAGTTCGGCCAGGTCATCGCGGCCGCAGCGTTCATCCCGGTCTCGGCGCTTCCGGGCGACCAGCTGCTCACGTGGGGCTGGCGCGTGCCGTTCTGGCTCTCCGCCCTCGTGGTCTTCGCGGGCCTCATCATCCGGGCGCGCCTCTCCGAGACGCCGGTGTTCAAGGAAGAGGCCGCGTCCCACGAGGTGGCCCAGGCCCCGCTCAAGGTCCTGTTCCGCCACCACTGGAGGGCTGTGATCCGCGTCGCGCTGTGCGCGCTAGTCTCGACCGTGTCCACGATCTACGGCGTCTACGCCCTCGCCTTCGCGACCACGACCGTGCACCTCGACAAGGGCGTCATGCTCTGGGTCGGCGTCACGACCAACCTGCTCTCCCTCCTGACCATCCCGGCCTGGGCCCTCCTCGCCGACAGGATCGGCCGCAAGCCCGTGTTCATCCTGGGCACGCTCGGCTCCGGCGCGGCGATGTTCCTGTACATGCCGGCCATCGCGAGCGGCAACTGGGCCGCGATCTTCGGCGTGGCGATCCTCATGTCCGGCGTGCTCTACATGGCCCAGAATGGGATCTTCCCCGCGTTCTACTCCGAGATGTTCCCCACGAAGGTCCGTCTCTCCGGCATGGCGATCGGCACGCAGGTGGGCTTCGCCCTCGCCGGCTTCGCGCCGACCATCACCGCCGCGATCGCGGGGCCCGGCGTCAACGGGTGGGTGCCCGTCGCGTGGTACACGCTCATCTCGAGTGTCATCGCCGCGGCCGCCGCGCTCACGGCGAAGGAGACGGCACACAAGACGCTCGCGCAGATCGACGCCGAGGCCGAGGCATCGGCTGCGGGCCACGCGAAGGCCGCCGTCGCCTGACACGTCCGTCTGCGCACAGGTCCCCGTGGTTCCGCCACGGGGACCTGTTGCTTTCCGGCCTTCCGACACGCGCGCGGAGGCCCGGCCCGACTCTGCTCCCTCACCTACGCTGGGGAACATCATGGTCTTCGCAAAGCGCATCATTGTCGTCGTCATCATCTGTGCCGTGGCCGCCGTCGCCCTCGCCGTGGGGCTCTCGAGCCTCGCCAAGGCACCGAGCTCGGCGGCGCCGTCGTCCTCTGCCGCGGCCTCCGGTGCGACGCCGGTCCTCGCGGCCGGGCACGGCTGGACTGACAGCGGCGTCCAGGGCCCCATGCCTGCCGAAGGCGCGTGCCACCTCCGCTGGACGGCGTCACACGAGCCGCTCCCCGACCCGGCGTGCACACCCGGCGCGATCGACTCGGCCGTGGCCCAGGGCAACCTCGGGCAGACGGTGTGCCGGAAGGGCGGCTACACCTCGAGCGTGCGCCCGCCTGTCGGGATCACCAACAAGGCGAAGACCCAGATCATGGCGGCGTACGGGATCCCCGCGTCGGACGCGTCGAAATACGAGCTCGACCACCTCATTCCGCTCGCCGACGGCGGCGCCTCGGACATCCGCAATCTGTGGCCGGAGCCGAATGTGTTCGCGTCCGCGCAGCATTCCAACTCCGCGTTCGTACACAACGACAAGGACCAGGTGGAGCAGGACGCGTTCGCGGCCCTGTGCTCTGGTTCCGTCTCGCTCGACTCGGTGCAGAAGACGATGGCGGGCGACTGGACGTCGGGGCGGTACGCGTCGGCGTCGGGCGGGGACGACGGCGCGAACTGAGTCGCGCTAATCGCGGACGGGGTCGGGACGGGACGCGTTGCTACCGCTAACCGCGTGCCGTCTCAGGTCCGCCTTCTTCGAGAAGCCGACGGAGCGCTTCGAGATCTCGCCGCACGGCCCCCGCGTCGGCCTCGAAATCCTCGTCAGCGACTCCGTGGGCACGGCGGAGATGGAAGACCGCAAGGCTCTCCTCGCCGTCGGCCAGGATCCTGAACTGGTTCAGGACCGTCTCCCCGGTGGGAAGCATCACTATGTGGTCCAGGATCCCCGCCGATCTGTCGCCGACGAACCGCACTTCGATTGCGCCCATGGGGGATTCGGCGATCCATCGGCCGCTGTCCTCGCGGATGCCCGCAGCGAGCCCGGCCGCCCATCGCGGCAGGTTGGCCGGATCTCCGGCGAAGGCTGCGACGACGCGTGGCGGCCGGGCGATCGGCACGTCAAGATGACGGAACTCTGACACGGGTCGAGCCTACGCCTGCCGCCGGAATGGATCACGAGACGTTCCGGTCGCTCACCGCGCCTTGCTCGAGGCATTACGCACCGTTGGCGGCGAAGGGCAGCGACCGGTTCGGGTCCGATCACGCCCTGTCTCGCGCCGAACAGGATGAGTTCGCGCTCCAGCCTTGGCCCGTTCACATCAGCGATTCCGGGATGCCGAATCGCTTCCCAACGAGTATGCGAATGGCATCGACTAAAGGCTGATCTTCCAGCTCAACGCCCTTGTCCCCGTAAATTACGCCAGTTTCGCTGCCCACTGCATCGATGTCGAAAAGCCTGAGGATCTCGGCCACGCGGAACTGGTATTCGGTGGAGGTCATCTGGCGGGACGCGCGGACTGGAATTGTGCTGAGTTTGCGCGCGACCTCGGACCGTTTGGATCCGGTCATTGGGCACGCATCGCGTTGGGTCCGCAGTAGTCGCTCAACGTCAAGATGTTCCCATCGCTTTCCACCCTCCAGTTCACTGTCCTGGTCCCGTAGTTGAAGCGCAGAAGCAGACAGCGGCGGATTTTAGAGTTTTCAATGCGTCCCCCCGATTGTCCGGACGGGATTCCGATGCAATCACCGCCACTGGTTCGTGCACTCTTGCACGACTTTCGCCATTGCACAAGGGCCCGGATTCTCACATGACCAACCAGCATAATTGCATGGTGAAGGTGCCGATTTCGCGGGAGCATACGCCTTCATTCGAAGTCCAGCTACCTCTACCGAAAGACTACTTTGCGAGAGGAAGTTCCCGGGAAGGCTGAGGACTACAGCAATACGGCCAGAACAAGGCCTCGGCTTAGTCCCGCCCGCAAATCCTCTGCTGAGGAAGCCAGCAAACATTTCAATGCTGGCCGTCATGCCCTGACGCTATGGGGGAGGCCCGGTACGAAAGACCGCACCTGATGCCCCCTATCCCTTCCACCCTCCGCCGCGCCCGCGCCGCAACGGTTGGCCTGTTCTTCACTCAGGCCTGGCCCTAACCGTGTGGGTCGTGAACATCCCCGCCGTCGAACACCAGACACACGATCCCGCTGCCGCCGTCGAAGCCGTCGAGAGGATCACGAGGGGCTCCGGTCACTGACCGGCCCTCACGGCACCTCGAGGAAAAGCTCAGCCGGCAGAGTCTGCCAGATCGGGCACGACCGTGACCTCGACGCCGGCAGCGTGCAGCGCCTCGAGTTGTTCAGGTGGCCGAACCGTCCGTGATGGTTACTCGTACACGTGCGGCGCGAGGGTGCCCACGAAGTCGAGGTTTCGGTACTTCTCCGCGTAGTCGAGCCCGTAGCCGACCACGAACTCGTTCGGGATGTCGAAGCCCACGTACTTGACGTCGATCTTGACCTTCGCGGCGTCCGGCTTGCGGAAGGCCGCGCAGATCTCGACGGACGCGGGGCCGCGAGACTCGAGGTTCGTCTTGAGCCACGAGAGCGTGAGGCCCGAGTCGATGATGTCCTCGACGATGAGGACGTGCTTGCCCATGAGGTCCGAGTCGAGGTCCTTGAGGATCCGCACCACCCCGGACGACTGAGTTCCCGAGCCGTACGACGAGACGGCCATCCAGTCCATCGTGACGTGGCTGTGCAGCGCACGGGCCAGGTCCGCCATGACCATGACGGCGCCCTTGAGCACGCCGACGATCAGGAGGTCGCGCCCCTCGTAATCCTTGTCGATCGCGACGGCGAGCTCGGCGATCCGCTGCTGGATCTGCTCGCGGTCATAGAGGACGTGCTTGAGGTCTGCCTGGACGTCGTGAGAATCCACCTGCGCTCCTGGAACTCGGGTCTCGGACGCCGCGCGGCCGGTGCCAGAAGGCCAGTGCCGAAAGCACAGCGTCAGCGGTGCGATACAAAGACTAGCTTCCCATACTCCGTTCCGCGCGGTGCACCTTTCCGCCGGGGCTGCCGGTGCGCGGTCACATGGCCCGGGACCTCGACCGGACCGGCGGAGCCGCGCCGCTCGAGAAGGCGTTCGACGGCGGCGAGCCGCTCGAAGGTCGGCTGGCCGCCGAGTTCGACGACGGCGAGCGCGAGGACGCGGCTCCGGAGCGCCGCCGGGAGCGCCCGGACGGGCTCGCCTGGCAGCAAGAGCTCGCGTTCGCGTGGCCGCTCGACAAGCTCGGCGTACGCTCGCGCGGCCTCGGCGTCGAGGAAGTCCGCATCGTGCCCGAGGATCGCGGCCGTCCGCGCGAGTCCCTCCGCGACGCCCGGCCCGAGCTCAGCCTCGAGGAACGGCATGATCGCCGCGCGCACCCGCGAGCGCATGTACCGGGGGTCGGCATTCGTCGGGTCGAACCAGGGCTCGAGCCCCTCGGCCGCGCACACGTCGAGCGTGTCTGCCCGCCGGAGCCCGAGGAAAGGCCGCACATACAGCCCCCGCACGGCCCGCATGCCGCCAAGCGATCGCGTCCCCGAGCCGCGGGCGAGCCCGAGCAGCACCTGTTCGGCCTGGTCGTCGAGCGTGTGCCCGAGCAGGACGGCGCCCGCACCCCACGCCGCGGCCTCCGCCTCGAGGGCCGCGAGCCGCGCCGAACGCGCCGCGGCCTCGGGCCCCTCGCCCGAGGAGCGCACCTCGACGGCGACCACCCGCACGGGCGAGAGCCCGAGCTCTCCCAACACGGCCGCCGTCGTGCGCGCAACCTCGCCCGAGCCTTCCTGGAGCCGATGGTCGACGACGACGGCGCCCACCTCGAGCGGGTGCCCGCCCACCGCGCCGCGCCGCGCGAAATGGGCGACGGCGGCCGCAAGCGCAAGTGAATCCGGCCCGCCCGAGCACGCGACGAGCACGCGCGACGGCCAGCAGGCCTCTTCGAGCGCGGCCTTGACGGCGTTGCGGGCCCGGCCGACGGCTGGGTGCAGCCGCCGCCGTTCAGGAGAGGCGAAGTCCCGCGAGCTCACCCCATCCTCGCGACCCACGCTTCGGGCGCGTGGATCTCCTCCTCGGTCGGGAGGTTCTCGGGGCGCTCCCAGATGCGGTTGAAGCCGTCCATGCCCACGCGGTCCACGACGCCCGTGACGAACTTCGCCCCGTCGGTGTACTGGCGCATCTTGGCCTCGAGCCCCAGCACCCGGCGTACGAAGGTCTCGAGCACGCCGCGGTTCTCGCTCCGCGCCGTGTAGCGCTGGCGGATGGTCTTGACGCTCGGAACCACGTCGGCGTCGACGGCGTCCATGACGACCGTCGCGTGGCCCTCGAGGAGGCTCATGATCGCCGTGAGGTGCGAGAGCGCGGCCTTCTCGGCGGGGTCCTGCAGGAGGTCGAGGATCGCGCCGCGGCTCGGGAACGGCTGCCCGACCCCCGCCCAAGGCCTGTCGCGCAGGGACTTCGCCGCCGCCGTCGCCCGCTCCATGAGGGAATCCATGTTGCCCAGGAGGCTGTCGGAGAGCTGGGCGACCTGGTCGAGGATGTGGCCGCGGAGCCACGGCGCCGCTGCGAACTGCACGCGGTGCGTCTGCTCGTGGAGGCAGACCCAGAGGCGGAAGTCCTCGGGCTCGACGATGAGCTCGCGCTCGATCTGCACGATGTTCGGCGCGACGAGGAGCAGGCGCCCGGCCTCGGGGATCGTCGAGCCGGGGGCGAGCGCCGCGTACGGCTCGTACTGTCCAAGCACCTTGTTGGAGAGGAACGCGAGGACGGCGCCGAGCTGGGCACCGGTGATCGCGCCGCCCATCCTCGCCGCCGAAGGCGTGAGCTCGCTCGCCTTCCTCTCGACGAGCTGCGTCAGGACCGGGCCGAGCATGACCTGGAATCCCTGCGTGTTCGCCTTCGCCCACGAGCCGCGGTCCACGACAAGCACCTGCGAATCGCGGAGGTTCTCGGCAGCCGCGAGGGCGGTGATGCGGTGGACATGGGGGACGGCGGCATCCGCGAGACGGCGGAGGCTCGCGACGGCGTCGGCCGCCTCAGAGGGCGAGAGCTGGGGCCCCGGCGGGGCGAGGCGCGCTGCCGTGGCGGCCGCGAGATCCCAATTGATGAGCTGCGGTGCCGTCTCGTGGACATCCATATCCCCATCAGACCACACAGGACCGTCAGAACACACCGCGTCCGGGGCGGCCCTTTCAGGCTCCGCCGTCTGTTCGCTCAGGGCTGTAGGGACCGGGCCCGTTCACCGGCATCCGCAGCCGGCAAGAGCGGATGCCGCGCCGTCGACCGCGGTCGCCGCGCCCGGCCGGGCGCCTGGCGCGAGGCCGTTGCCCACGAACGAGAACACGAGGAGCCGGCCGTCCGCGTCCACGACGTAGCCCGTGAGCCCCACGACCGTGTTGAGCGTGCCCGTCTTGGCCCGCACGAATCCCGCGCCGGCCGCCCCCTGCCCGTAGCGGGCCGCAAGCGTGCCGGTGAGCCCCGCGATCGGGAGGCCGTCGAGCCCTCGACGCAGCCGCGCGTCGTCGCCCGTCGTCATGGCGCGCATGAGCGATGCGAGGCTCGCCACGGAGATGCGGTCCGAGATCGCGAGGCCTGACGCGTCGTGCAGCTCGATGCCGGCTGTGGAGCCGAGGAGGCGCTGGGCGGTGTCCTCGAGGACCGCGCGGGCGCCGTCGATGCTTGCGGCACGGCCGCTTGCTGCCGCGGCGAGGCGGGCGAGCGTCTCGGCCGCGTAGTTGTCCGACTCGCGGAGCGTGTACGCGAGCTGGTCCGCGATCGACGCCGACGCGACGCTTGCGAGCTCGGCGCCGCCGGCCGCCGCCGCCCGAGCGACCCCACTCGCGACTGTCACGTCGCTGCCGAGCGCCGCGGCGAGCGCGTCGCGGAAGGCCGCCGCGGCGGCCGCCGCCGGATCGGCGGGACGCTGCCCGCCGGGCTGGGTCCGGGCCACGTTGAGCGCGATCGGCGCGATCGGCGCGATCTCGCCGGCCGCGACGTCCTCGGACGCCCACGCGGGATTGAGCGCGGGCCCCGTGAAGAGGGAATCGTCGAGCTGCACCGACACCGTTCCGTGCACCGTCCCGAGGGCCGCCGCGGTCTCGCGCGCGAGGGTCGCGAGGCCCGCGCGCCCCTCGACCGCGTCCGGCTGCGACTCACCCCTGCCGAGGAACACGTCACCGCCGCCGACGAGCACGACGCTGTTGGGCGCGCTTCCGCGCACGGTCCGGGTCGTGAGCGTCGCGTTCGGGCCGAGCGTCGTGAGCGCCGCCGCGGCCGTGAGGAGCTTGAGGTTGGACGCGGGCGCCACCGGCTGCGCGCCGCCCCGGCTGTAGAGCGACTGGCCCGTCGCGCCGTCCAGGACCACGGCCCCGAACGTTCCGTTGTCAGGGCCGAGCTGGCCGTCGATCGCCTTGGCGAGCGCCGCGGGCGCGGGTTGCGGCGCGGAGTCCCCGAGCAACGTCGCCCCCCGGAGCGCAACGGGCGACGACGGCGCCTTGAGCCACGCGGGCACGGTCGGGTCAGGAGCGGAGTGCGCGAGGAGCGGCCCCGGGAAGACCGGTGCGAGGACCGCGCCGCCGATCGCCGCGGCCAGCACGAGCAAGAAGGAGGCGAGGACCCACGTCACGGCGCGCTGGGCGCGGGTAAAGGGCTGGGGCATCGGTAATAGTCCTGCGAGTCCGGGCCTGTGCGGCGGCATGCGATGGAGAGCACGCCCCCCAGTGCGGATATCCTCAATACTAGTTGCCGCCGGGCTGTCCTCATGCGTGGACGGGGCGGCCGCCCTGCACGCCCCAGCCAAGGAGCACCATGAAGCACGACGTCACGATCGAGATCCCGCGCGGCTCCCGCGTCAAGTACGAAGTGGACCACGAGACGGGCCGCGTCCGTCTGGACCGCGTCCTCTTCACCTCGATGCAGTACCCGACCCACTACGGCTACTTCGAGAACACGCTCGGCGAGGACGGCGACCCTCTCGACGCGCTCGTGTGGTACCCGGACGTCGACCTCTTCCCCGGCATCCTGCTCGAGGCGCGCCCCATCGCGATCTTCAACATGGAGGACGAGTCCGGCGGGGACGCGAAGCTCGTGTGCGTCCCCGCGGACAAGCGCTTCGACCACATCCAGGAGGCCTCCGACCTCGACGAGTGGCTCATCAAGGAGATCGAGCACTTCTTCAGCCGCTACAAGGACCTCGAGCCGGGCAAGTGGGTCAAGCCGGCGGGCTGGGCCGACCGTGCCGCGGCCGAGGCCGAGCTCGAGGCGTCGATCAAGCGCTTCGAAGCTCAGGGCCACTGACTGTCTTGGGGCTCTGACCCAACCATCCGTTGTGGCCACTCGTTTGGCGAGAGGTGGCCACTCGTCGGGTTTCTGACGAGTGGCCACCTCTTGCGCATCCGTGGCCACCACTGGGACTAGGCTCGGGCCATGTACACGGTCACGATCAACCAGCGCGACCGCGAACCTGGCGATCGCGTGCCGCAGCTTCTGCGGGCGCTCGGCCGCGTGAGCCCCGAGGTGCCGTTCGCGCGGACGGTCGGCGACGAAGTCCAGGGCGTCTTCTCCTCCCCGTCCGTCGCGATCGAGGCCGGGCTCGCCGCGATGCGCGCCGACGCGTGTGGCGGGGTGCGCTGGAACGTCGGGATCGGCGTCGGCCCGCTGGGCGAACCCCTTCCCGAGGCGATCGACGACGTCACCGGGCTCGGCCTCGTCTACTCGCGCCGCGCCGTCGAACGCGCCCAGCACATCAAGGACGAAGCCGCGATCGCCGTCGACGGCCCGGACAGCGCGCTGGCCGCCGAGGCCGCCGCGATCCTCCGCCTGCTCGCGCTCACCGTGGCGAGACGGACGACGGCGGAGTGGCGGGTTCTCGAGCTCCTCACACCGGGCGTGCGGGGCCAGCAGAAAGCCGTCGCCGAGGCGCTCGGGATCACCGCTCAGGCCGTATCGAAGGCCATCGCACGGGCCCTGTGGAGCGAGGAGCATGACGCCCGGCCCGCTGCGGCGCGGCTCATGCGGCTCATGCTCGAGCCGCTCTGACCTGGCCTGTTATGAAAGCAGCGAGCGCATGACCGAGACGACGCCGTCCTCCTCGACGGCGAGCGTGACCTCGTCCGCGGCGGCCTTGACCTCGTCGGGGGCCTGGCCCATCGCCACCCCGCGACCGGCCCACTGGAGCATCTCGATGTCGTTGCGGCCGTCGCCGACCGCGACCGTGTTGGCCCGGTCGATGCTGAGGAGGGAACGTACGTGCTCAAGCCCACTCGCCTTCGTGACGCCCTTGGCTGCAATGTCGAGCCACGCCGTCCACCCGACGGAGTACGTCACGCCATGCAGGCCGATCGCCTCGACGGCCCGCCCGAACTCCTCGGCCGTCGCGTCCGTCGAGAAGACGACGAGGCGCACCGCGGAGACCCCGAGCAGTTCCTCGAACGTCACCCCCTTGGCCTCGACGCCGAAGCTAGAGTCTTGGAACCGCTCAGTCGAGAGGAAGTTCCCCTCCGCGTCTTCGAGGGCGTACTTCGCGCCGGGAAGGCGGTGCCGCAGAGCCTCAAGTGCCGGTGACGGGTCGAAGACGCGGCGGTCGATCACTTCGTAGCCGCCGTTCACCCCGACGTCGATGCGGGCGACCACGCCCCCGTTGCACGAGACCACGTAGCCGCGTTCGACGCCGAGGAGCTCCACGATGGGGAGGGCCGCTCCGAGAGAGCGCCCCGTGGCCACGATGAGCTCATGGCCGGCCGCGACGAGCGCCTGCCCGGCTTCACGCACGGCGGGGCGCATGTGGCCGTAGTGGTCGACGAGCGTTCCATCCACATCGAGCGCCACGAGCCTACGGTCAAGGGTTCCAAGCTGGTCATCGATGCCAGCGTTCAGCGTTGTTGTCATGAGTCTAGTGAACCACCTGCTACCGACAGTTCTGCAGGACGCAGGCCACACGGACCGTTAACGCGGGGTGAATACTCACAGGGTTCCGCACAGTGTGAGTGTTCACCTTCGGTGGCTCGCCCCTTGCGTCATGACCTCTCTCCCGTGCTCAGACGCGTTGTTGCGTCGAGGACGCACTCAGTGGATCTTGTCGGCGGGAAGGCGTCTGCGGCGCCCAGCTCTCCGCGAATCCGCTGCCGCACTGTCCCTCAACCGCCTTAGATTCGGCGGTTTATCCACATGGCTCCATCCACCGTGGCTGCACCGCGGCCTGTTTGGAAGGCTCGTGACATGGATGCCACGGGCCACGTCGTCAACACATCGCTGCGCCAGCTCGAGGGGCCGGGCTCGGATGCGAGGCGTGCCTTCGCCTCGGGCCGCCTGATTCGGCTTCGACGTGGCTTCTACGTTCCGACGGGCGTCTGGCTCAAAGCCCGTCCCGACGCGCGGTTCCGCATGGCGCTCGAAGCCCACGCGTGGTCGAATCCGAGTGCCGTGTTCTGCGGCGAGACTGCGCTGTTCCTGCGCGGGATCCCGACCGTCAAGGCGCCCATGACCATCGACGTGGCAACAGGCTCGAACGGACGGCTCGGCCTGCAGCCGAGCACCTTTGCCGTCCGCGGGGGCTCTGAGGCGGCAAGCCAGGCGCGCCACATCACGCCGCCTCCCGTCCGGCGCCGTCTGCGCAGGGCCCTCGCGGCCGAGGATGTGGACGGTTATCTCGCCGTGCCTCTCGCCGAAGCTCTGACCGAGGTCCTCGCGTCCGGGAAGTTTGCGCGGGCCCTCACCGTCGCAGACGGCGTTCTGCGTCACGATCCCGACATGCCGCTTCTCGAGCGGCCGGATCTCCGTGACGCCCTCGCCCGACTCCCCCACCGCACGCAGCGGGCACGCGCCGAACGCGTGGCGTCGCTGGCCCGGGCTGGCGCCGAGTCCCCGGGGGAATCCGTCAGTCGCGCCATCATGCATCTGTACGGCTTCCCGGAGCCCGTGCTCCAACGCGAGCACTCCGATGCCCTCGGGTTCGTGGGCAGGACGGACTTCGCGTGGGACGAAGCGCCAGAACCCGTCGGCGAGTTCGATGGGTGGGGCAAGTATTTCCAGTCGGAGTTGACGGCCGGCCAAGACCCTCAAGACATCTTTCGGAAGGAGAAACGCCGGGAGAACCGACTTCTTGCCCTCGGGCATCCGGTGCTCCGGTGGGATTGGGCGGACCTCGAACAACCCCTCAGGTTGCGCGCGAAGCTTCTCGAAGGCGGGCTGCGCCCTACGAGGGGACGGGTTGCAGTCGAGAAGATCTCTTGAGTGCGTCTTCTCCGCTGCAACCCGTCTCGTCCGGGGCCGGCAGAAGCTACAGGACCGGGAGGACCTCGAGGCCGCCGAGGTACGGGCGGAGGGCCGCCGGAACCGTCACGGAGCCGTCCGGGTTCTGGTGGTGCTCGAGGATGGCCACAAGCCAGCGCGTCGTCGCCAGCGTGCCATTGAGTGTCGCGACGCTGCGCGTGCCCTTGGCGGCGCCGTCGTCGTCGAACATCCGCTCTCGGATGTTGAGCCGTCGCGCCTGGAAGCCCGTGCAGTTCGAGGTGGACGTGAGCTCACGGTAGCGGCCCTGCGTCGGAACCCACGCTTCGCAGTCGAACTTGCGGGCCGCGCTCATGCCGAGGTCGCCAGCCGCGGTGTCGATGATCCGGTACGGGAGCTCGACCTTCGCGAGCATCTCCTCCTCCCACGCGAGCAGGCGGGCGTGCTCGGCCTCGGCCTCCTCAAGCGGGCAGTACGAGAACATCTCCACCTTGTTGAACTGGTGCACGCGGATGATGCCGCGCGTGTCCTTGCCGTGCGAGCCGGCCTCGCGGCGGTAGCACGAGGACCAGCCGGCGTAGCGGACGGGCCCGCCCGAGAGGTCGAGGATCTCGTCAGAGTGATAGCCCGCGAGGGAGACCTCGGAGGTGCCCACAAGGTAGAGGTCGTCCTCGGCGAGGCGGTAGATCTCGGCGTCGTGCTTGACGTCGAAGCCCGTGCCCTGCATCGTCTCGGGGCGCACGAGCGTCGGGGTGATCATGGGCGTGAAGCCTGCAGCGACGGCCTGGTCGAGCGCCATCTGCAGGAGCGCGATCTCGAGCCGGGCGCCAACGCCCTTGAGGAAGTAGAAGCGCGCACCGGAGACCTTCGCGCCGCGCTCCATATCGATCGCCCCGATGAGCTCGCCGATCTCGAGGTGGTCGCGCGGCTCGAAACCCTCGGCCGCGAAGTCACGGGGTGTGCCAACGGTCTTGACCACGATGTAGTCGTCCTCGCCGCCCGCAGGGACGCCGTCGATCACGAGATTCGGGAAGACGCGCATGAGCTCGTCCTGCTCGGCCTGGGCTGCGTCGGCGTCGGCCGACGCACCCTTGACCTTCGCCGCGAGCGCCTTGACCTCGGCCAGAAGGGCCTGCTTCTCCTCGCCCTTCGCCGCCGCGACCTTCTTGCCGAACGCGTTCTGCTCGGCGCGCAGGGTCTCGTACTGCGTCAGGGCCGAACGACGGCGGGAATCGGCAGCGAGGAGACGGTCCACGAGGGACTCGTCCGCACCGCGCGCGCGCTGGCTGGCGCGGAACTTCTCGGGATTCTCGCTGAGCTCTCTGACGTCAATCACGCCCCTTAGCCTAACGGGCCAGTCGGGGTGAACGGGCATGCGGATCCGCGGCACGGCACAGTTCGATGGCGCGCGGGATAGAGTGAAAGGACCATGCGCAACTGGATCATCGCCGGTGCCCTTGTCGCAGCCGGTGCGTTCGCCGTCACGAGCTGGTGGGGCGTGCGCAGGCTCCGGGAGCAGCACAGCCGCAGCGCGGTTGCCGAGCCGGCCCAGGTGCCGGAACCCGGGCCGCAGCAGGTTGCCGTGATCCTCAACCCCACGAAGGCGCGCGCCGCCGAGGCCGAGCTGCTCATCGAGGCGGCGTGCCGCGGCGCGGGCTGGCCGGCCCCCCTCGTGTTCGAGACGACGGCGGACGACCCGGGCCACTCGATGGCGCGCGCGGCGCTCGAGGCGGGCGCCGACGTCGTCATCCCGTGCGGCGGGGATGGCACGGTGCGCGTCGTCGCGGAGGCCCTCGCGGGATCCGAAGTGGCGCTCGGGCTCGTCCCGCTCGGAACGGGCAACCTCCTCGCACGGAATCTGGACCTCGACGTCACGCGCCTCGCTCAATGCGTGCACACGGCGCTGTTCGGCAGGCAGCGGCGGATCGACACCGCGACGATGGCACTCGAGAACCGTGCAACCGGCGAGAAGTCGCAGCACACGTTCCTCGTCATCGCGGGGATGGGCATGGATGCCGAGATCCTGGGCGACACGAACGAGGACCTCAAGAAGGCCGTCGGCTGGATCGCCTACACCGAGGCGGGCATCCGGCACATGCCAGGACGGCGGCGCCAGAAGGTCGAGGTCGCGCTCGACGACGCCGAGTTCCAGACGCGGCGCGTGCGCAGCGTGCTCTTCGCGAACTGCGCCAAGCTTCCCGGCGGCGTGGACTTCATCCCCGAGGCCTACATCGACGACGGCGTGCTCGACATCGTCGTCATGAGCCCCCGCAGCGTCATCGGCTGGCTCGCGATGTGGGCCAAGATCACGTTCCAGCACAACGGCCCGCTTCCCGTCATGTCCTTCTACGGCGCGCAGAAGGTGCAGATCCGGAGCGCCGAGCCGGTGGAGACGCAGGTCGACGGCGATCCGACGGGGCCGGCGACGGACATCAGGGTCGAGGTGCATCCGCTCTCGCTCCTCGTGCGCGTGGCGGGCTAGCGCTCGAAGACGACGACGACGCTCGCCGTTCGCGGTCAGTCGCCGAGGATCCCGCTCACCCACGCGCGGCTGGCGTCGAAGGCCTCGTCCGCGTTGATGGGGCCCACCGTGGGCTCGACGGCGTCTGCCCGCGAGTACGAGCCGAGGAAGCGCGTCCCGGGGCTGATGCGGTGCAGGCCCGCAAGTGCGTCGGCCACGCGGGCGTCTCGGGCGTGGCCTTCGGCATCGATGCTGAAGAAGTAGTGGCCGAGGTACTCGCCGGTGGGCCGCGACTCGATGCGGGAGAGGTTCACACCGCGGGACGCGAACTGCCACAGGATCTCCATGAGGGCGCCCGGGTGGTCCTCGGGAAGCGGGACGGCGACCGTCGTCTTGTCCGCGCCGGTCCGCGGCGGGAGCCCGGCCGGGCGCGAGACGAGGATGAAGCGCGTGACGGCGCCCGGGTTGTCCCCGATGTCGGCCGCGAGGACGTTCAGCTCGGGATGCTCATCGGCCACGATCGGTCCGCAGATTGCCGCGTCGCCCGGCAGCGAGCCGTCCTCGAGGAGGGCGATGGCGCCCGCCGCGGTTGAGGAAGCCGGCACGTATTCCGCGGTGGGAATGTTCGAGGCGGCCCATGCCCGGCACTGCGCCCACGCATGCCCGTGGGTGAATACGCGCTTCACCTCGGCCAGACTCGTGCCCGGGCGCGCGACGAGCACGAACGTGATCGGCACGAGCTCTTCACGGACGATGCGCAGTTCTGGCCCCGTCGAGATCGCGTCGAGGGTCGCCGTGACGCCGCCTTCGACGGAGTTCTCGATCGGCACCATGGCGGCGTCGGCCTCGCCCCTGCGGACGCGGTCGAGGGCTTCGTTGACGCTGCTCGACGGGATGCGCACGGCGTCCCGCGAGCCGGGCACCTTGAGGAGAGCAGCCTCGGTGAAGGTCCCCTCGGGACCAAGGAAGGTGTAGATCACTAGAGAACCGTGGGCTGCTGGCCGTTTTCGGAAACAAGCGGCCGCCCTGCGTCAAGCCACGCGTCCATTCCCCCGACGACATTCATCGCGGAATAGCCCTGATCGACGAGCCAGCTCGTCACGCGGGCGGAGCGGCCGCCCGTCCGGCACACGACGAGCAAGTCCTGATCGGGATCGAGCTCGCCTAGACGCGCAGGCAGCTCGTCCATCGGGATGTGCAGCGCACCCTCGGCGTGGCCCGCCTCCCACTCGTAGTCCTCGCGCACGTCGAGCAGGGTGCCCGCGGGCAGCTCGTCAACGCGGACGGATTCGAAGTTGGGCATGAGTGCCTCCTGGTAAGACGCCGTTCTCCGTCAAGCCTATAGTGGGCTCGCCCTCCTGAACGCCGGAAAGGACACCTGTGGATCCCGCCGTCGGCCGCCTGTCCGCGCTCGCCCTGCGCGACGCGCTGCGATCCGGCGAGCTCTCGGCGAGGCACGCCGTCGGCCATTACCTCGAGGCGATCGACGGGGTGAACCGGCATCTCGGCGCGTTCGTCACGGTCACCGCGGAACGCGCCCTCGAGGATGCCGCCGCGGCCGACGCCGCGCACGCCGCTGCGCGCCGCGCAGGCACGCTCGACGCGCTGCCGCCCCTCCACGGAATGCCGACCGCGTTCAAGGATCTCGTCGACATCGAGGGCGTTCCCACGACCCACGGGAGCGCGGCCATCGAACACCGTGCCGCGCCCAGCGACGGGCCCCTCGTCGCGCTTCTGCGCGCGGCGGGTGCGATCTCCCTCGGCAAGACGCAGGTCCCCGAGTTCGGGCTCACGGCGTATTCCGAGAACCGCGTCGCCCCGGCGTCGCGCAATCCGCACGCGCCAGCCCACAGCTCGGGCGGTTCGTCGGGCGGATCCGCGGCAGCGGTCGCCGCAGGACTGCTGCCGTTCGCGCCGGGCACCGACGGCGGCGGCTCGATCCGCATCCCCGCGGCCGCGTGCGGCATCGTAGGCCTCAAGCCGGGCCGGGGGCTCATCGCTGCAGGGCGGAGCGCGGGAGACGCGGCCCGGCTCGTCGTCGCGGGACCGCTCGCGCCGACGGCCGACGACGCCGCGCTCCTCCTCGACGCGCTCGTCGGCTCAGGCGGCGGTCACCCAGGCGTCGCGGGGCACGGCGGCCGCCACGCGGCGTCGTACGTCGACGCGGCCCGGCGCGAGCCGGGACGCCAGCGCATCGGGGTCGCCCTCGCGAGCCCTTGGGACCAGCGATACCGCGTCCGGCCGGAACCAGACGCGCTCGCCGCGCTCACCGCCGCCATCGCCCGACTCGAGGCGGCCGGACACCTCGTCGAAGAAGCCTCCGTCCGCTACGACAACCGCTACCCGGACGCCTTCACGGCCGCGTGGACGGCGAGCGTCGGAAGCCTCAGGATCGCGCCCGAGCGCGAGCCGCTCCTCACCCCGCTCACGCGGGCGTTCCGCCGCCGCGCGCAGCAGCGAAGCCGCTCCAAGCTCGACGAATCCCTCGCATTCCTCCGCTCGTTCGAGCACGACACCGTGGCCCAATACACGCGCTGGGACGTCATGCTCATGCCCGCGCTCGCGCAGACGCCGCGGCCCGTCGGCTGGTTCTCGGGTGCCGAGTGGCAGGCGACGGCTGACGAGGACTACGCGCGCCAATGCGAGTTCGCGCCGTGGTCGTCGATGGTGAACGTGTGCGGGCTTCCGGCCGTCAGCGTCCCGACGCACTGGACGGAGGCGGGCCTCCCGATGGGCGTCCAGCTCGTCGCGAGCACTGGATCCGAGGGCCTGCTCCTCGCGCTCGCGCGGCTTCTCGAGAGGCCGCACGCGCGACGGGACGGTCAGTAGCCGTCATACGGGCCGATCGAGGCCAGTCCGATGAGGATGAAGGCCACGACGACGATCGTGACGAGGAGCGCGAGGTAACCCATCACGAGGCCCGCGATCGCGAAGCCCCTACCAGCGGGCTCGCGTGAGAAGCCGAGGTGGCCGAGCACGACCGCCGCGACGGTCGGAAGGACGAACACGCCGAAGCCGATGACCGATGCGATGCCGCACACCATCGACGCGATGCTCAGGGCCTTCGGCTCGCCCGCCGGATACGGCACATAGGGCCGGGCGTACGCGTACGGCTGGCCGTAGCCGGGCTGGCCGTACGGCTGCTGGCCGTAGGGCTGCTGCGGGTAGCCCGACGGACCGTAGGGCTGCTCGGGCTGGCCATACGGCTGGGGCTGGCCCGGTGGTGGCGTCGCGTACGGCGAATGTCCGTACTGCGGCGACTGTCCGTACTGTGGCGGCTGTCCGTACTGCGGCGGCTGTCCGTACTGGGCAGAGCCGTATTGGGGGCTGGCGTATTGCGTTCCGGCCTCTTGGGGGCCGACATAGTGCGGCGGTGAGTACGGGGCTCCACGGGGCTGCTGCGCCGAGCCCGAGCCGGGCCGCTCGGGCGCCACCGTGGGGCCGACGACGCGCGGTGCCTGCGGGACGGGCGGAACCGGAGAGATCTTCCTGGTCGGGTGCGGGTTCGCGCGGACGATCGGTTCGGTCGGACGGTCGGACGCGCCCGGATCCCGGGGTACTTCGGCCTGAGGCAACCCGCCCGCACGCGCCTGGTCTTCGGGCGTCTTGTCTTCAGGCGTCTGGCTCTGGGGTGGCTGACCCCCCTCGGGTGCGGTGCCGCCGTCGTGCGTCTCTGACATGTCCCCTCCGTCCCCTCAGCATGCCCCTGCGTGCAGAACCAGATTACTCGTCCAGTCCGAGAGAAATCCGTCAAAGCGAGCGCCCTGCACTGCCGGCCTCTCGGAGGCGACGAGGCCGTGCGCACCGCGCGCAAGAATGAATTCCTAAGCAGGGTCAAGCAGCGTCGCGGCTCGTAGGCTTGTTGGTGGCGGGTCGGGATGCTGGAGCGCTTGGCGACTTCTTTTGCTCCCGGCCTGTCCTGTTCCTCTGGCGCTGGGCGAGCCTGCGGCAGGCTGCTTTGTTCCGGGCGCGGGGGTCGAGGGAGTAGTTGTCCTGGACGATACGGCGGCCTTCGGCTTCGGTGATCGGGCGGCCGTCGAGGTCTCGGATCGTGTACGGGGTTCCAGCCCGCCAGCACGCCGCAATGCGGGTCAGCAGGATCGCGGCGATGGTGCAGACCGCCGAGTTGTGATGCCTGTCGGCCTGCGCAGCGGGTCGGTGGGTCCGGGACCGGCGAACTCGCGCAGGCCCTCGGGATGCAGCAGCGGCAGCCGCGCCAGCAGCGCCGAGTCCAGACGGTCGTTCTTGGCATGCTTCGAGTAGTAGGCCCGCAGGTCGGCGGACTGAGCGGTGGGAACCATCACCACCCGCGCACCGCGGGCCCGGAACCAGGCCGCCAGGACCATCCACGCGTTGCGGGTGGGCTCCAGCACCACGGTGAGCTCGCTCGGCTCGGCCGGATCCAGATCAGACCAGAGGGTCTCCAGTTCGGCCGGCCTGGTGAAGAACTTCCTTCCCGACCATTGGAGCTTCCCGTCCACTGCCAGCGATGCCTGATGCGCTGCGCGGCACGCTACGTCGATTCCGAGGGTCATGGCCATGCTCGTCTCCTTCGTCTTGCCCCGACACCCAACTCGTGCGGCTTGACCGGGAACGGCACGGCCCAGACACTCTGCAAGCAGGAGTCCAGCAGCATCTGCGTGGCTCCGAATTCCCGAACAGGGACACCGGCCCGACCAGGCGCGGGTCCGCAGGCGAACAATCAGTTCTCAGAGATCGCACAGCGTCTCAGTCGGACCCCAAAGCCACCCGCGGACCCTAAAGGGACTCTAAGTGTCGGACCCCCTCCGTAGCGTGGGCCGCATGATGACAGAGTGGGAAGGCGCCGGCCCGGGTAAATGGGGCGAAGGCGCCGGTGAATGGGGCGAAGGCAGCGAACGCGGCGGCGAGGCGCACGGCAGGCGCGGCGCAATTCCGCCGTATCTGCTCGAACGGCTGGCAAGCGTCAGCGAGGGGACTCACCACGGTACCCGCGCGGCGTCGTCTGGGCTCGACACTGTGGCAGAGATCGCCCGGCGGACGCTCCTCACTGACAGTCGGCTGCGGCGCGTCCGCATTTCGGAGAATCCGGGCAACTCCGCGGCGGAGGCGGCAGCCCGGCTCCACCGCGAGGTGAGCGACGCCGAGAAGAGCGAGACGCTTCCGGGGCGGCTCGTGCGCAAAGAAGGTCAGGAGCCTGTCGCGGACGCCGACGTCAATCGGGCCTATGACGGCTTCGGCGCGACTTACTCCTTCCTCGAGGAGGTGTTCGGGCGATCGAGCCTGGACGGGGCGGGGCTCACCCTCGAGGGAACCGTGCACTATGGCGACTGCTATGACAACGCCTTCTGGGATGGGAGCCGGATGGTCTTCGGGGATGGGGACGGCCGGGTGTTCCGATCGTTCACCTGCTCGCTCAGCATCATCGCCCACGAACTCGGCCACGGGCTCCTCCAGTACACGACCGATCTCGCGTACCGAGGGCAGTCCGGCGCGCTCAACGAGAGCTTCGCGGACATCGTAGGCGTGATGGTCGAGCAGCACACCCGCGGCCAGACCGCCGCGGACGCGAGTTGGATCGTCGGCGAGGGGATCTTCGCTGACGGCGTGCGTGGCAGCGGGGTCCGATCACTCGCGGCGCCGGGAACCGCCTACGACGACCCGCTGCTCGGGAAGGACCCTCAGCCGGACCATATGGACGGCTTCGTCCGGACCCTCGACGACAGCGGAGGTGTCCACCTCAACTCGGGCATACCGAATCACGCGTTCTTCCTCGCGGCAACGTCGCTCGGCGGGCACTCGTGGGAGAGGGCGGGGCGAGTGTGGTTCGAGGCTGTCTCGCGGCATCGGCTTCCGGCTGATGTCGACTTCCGCGGCTTCGCCCGGGAAACTGTCCTCGTGGCGCGCGAACTGTACGGTCGCGAATCGCCGGAGGAACGCGCGGTTCGTTCCGCATGGCGCGGCGTCGGGATCACGGTGCGGCTTCCTGCGCGACACGCGTGAGCGCGGACGGACGACGGCGGATGGCGACTACTAGGCGCGGGGAGGTGAGGGATGAAGGTCAGTGTGACGCGGTCGGGAGGCTTCGCGGGGATCCCCCGCCGAGCCGCGGTCGAATTCGCGATGCGCGGCGAGCGCAGCGCCTCCGACGACGCGTGGGCCGCGCTCTACCGAGCGGCCCGCATCCAGTCGGGGAGCCTCGCGGACGACGACGGCGCAGCCCACCGGATGCGCGACGCCTTCCAGTGGACGGTCCGCCTTGGCCGCCAGCGGGTCGACGTCCCCGACCGGACGCTCACCGGGCCGCTCCGCGAGCTCGCCGAGCGGGTCCTCCAAGAGGGTGCCTGACGTCCGGGCGCTCATGGGGGTGGGCGTCACTACCGGAAATCTTCACCCAGAGGCCACCCACTGTTGGCGTTCTCTGCTTAGCTATGGGCATGGCTAACCGAGCGGGCACCGTAGCCCTCCCCAGTGACCTCGTCGACGTCACGGCACTCCTGGACGCCTATTACGACGTCTCCCCCGATCTGAGCGACCCCGGTCAACGTGTCGCGTTCGGCACGTCCGGGCACCGGGGATCGAGTCTCAAGGCCTCGTTCAACGAGAAACACATCGCGGCCATCACGCAGGCGATCGTCGAGTATCGCGCGGGACAAGGCATCCGCGGCCCGCTCTTCCTCGCCCGGGACACCCACGGGCTGAGCGAGCCAGCGACGAACACGGCCCTCGAGGTGCTCGCGGCCAACGGCGTCACGGTCCTCATCGACGCCCGCCACGGATACACCCCGACTCCGGCTCTGAGCCACGCGATCCTCAAGTACAACGCCGGCCGCGCCGAGGACGATCCGGCTCGGGCCGACGGCATCGTGGTGACGCCGAGCCACAACCCGCCCGCCGACGGCGGCTTCAAGTACAACCCGCCACACGGCGGCCCTGCGGACACCGACGCGACCGGATGGATCGCCAACCGCGCGAACGAGCTCCTCGAGGCCGACCTCAGCGGCGTCAAGCGCGTGCAGCTGACAGAGGCGCTCGCCGCGGACACAACCGGCCAATACGACTTCCTCTCGAGCTACGTGGATGATCTCCCCCTCGTGCTCGACATCGCGGCGATCCGCGACGCGGGCGTGCGGATCGGCGCCGACCCGATGGGCGGCGCGTCCGTGGACTACTGGGGCGAGATCGGAGAGCGCCACCACCTCGACCTCACCGTCGTCAACCCGACCGTCGATCCCCAGTGGGCGTTCATGACGCTCGATTGGGACGAGAAGATTCGCATGGACTGCTCGTCGCCGTCGGCGATGGCGGGCCTCATCGCGAAGGTCAACTCCGGCGACGCGAAGTTCGACATCGCCACGGGCAACGACGCCGACGCCGACCGTCACGGCATCGTCACGCCGGACGCCGGCCTCATGAATCCGAACCACTATCTCTCCGTCGCAATCGACTACCTGTACCGCAACCGCACGGGCTGGCGTCCGGATGCGGTGGTGGGCAAGACGCTCGTGAGCTCGTCCATGATCGACCGCGTCGCGGCCGGCCTCGGACGGAAGCTCGTCGAGGTGCCCGTCGGGTTCAAGTGGTTCGTTCCGGGACTCCTGACCGGCGAGGGCGCGTTCGGCGGCGAAGAGAGCGCGGGCGCGAGCTTCGTCAAGCTCGACGGCGGCGTGTGGACCACGGACAAGGACGGCATCCTCCTGTGCCTCCTCGCGTCTGAGATCCAGGCCGTGACCGGCCAAAGCCCGTCGCAGCGCTACGCGGACCTCGCTGCGAAGTACGGCTCGCCGTCGTACGCCCGCATCGACGCCGCAGCGAACCGAGAGCAGAAGGCCAAGCTCGGCAAACTCTCCGCCGCCGACGTCTCGGCGACCGAGCTCGCGGGCGAGCCGATCACGGCGAAGCTCACCGAAGCGCCGGGCAACGGCGCGAAGATCGGCGGACTCAAGGTCACCACGGAGAACGCGTGGTTTGCGGCACGGCCCTCCGGCACGGAAGACGTCTACAAGATCTACGCCGAGTCCTTCAAGGGTGAGGAGCACCTCAAGCAGGTGCAGGCCGAGGCCAAGGCGCTCGTCGACTCGGTCATCGCGTAGCGACCCTGCTGCGCCGTCGCGTTCCCGCGTCAGCACGCGGCCGGGACGGCGCAGCAGAGGCGACGGCGCAGCAGAATCAGGCGGCAGCGTCAGCTGCGCTTATGGCCGGACTCCACCGGCCCCGGCAGCCGGGGCCCGACGACACGCGGGATGCTTCCCGTGGCGTTCCTCTGGACCACCGCGGTCCGCGGCCGGCTGCCATCCCGCGACGCGCGGCAGTCGCCCGCAGGCCGCACGCGCGGATCGGACGCGAGCGGACCGGCGGGCTGCGCCGTGGTTTCCGCACGGACCTCGTGCTGCCGGGGTGACGGCGCGACGGGAACGGTGCCGGTCGCCGTCGTCGTACGTCGCGTCGCCCACGCCGCCCGCAGCTGATCGCGGAACGTGCCCTCGCCGCGGCGGCTCAGCGCCACGACGCCAAGCACGCCCGCGGTCAATGCCGCCAGGCCCCCGGCGGCCACGGACCACCGCGGCCCCGCCGCGTTCGCGATCCAGCCCACGAGCGGCGCACCGATCGGAGTCCCGCCCTGGATGACGGCCATGTAGAGCGCGAGCACGCGCCCGCGGAACTGAGCCTCCGTGCTGAGCTGGACGATCGTGTTGCACAGGTTGAGGAACGTGATCGCCGCGAGGCCCACGGGCACGAGCGCGAGGGCGAACCAGACGTAGCCGGGCATGGCCGCCGCGACGATTGTGGCGAGGCCGAGCAGGACCGCGGCGGCCACGAGGAGGCCCATGCGCGCCGTCTTCCGCCGAGCCGCGAGAAGGGCGCCCGCGAGCGTGCCCACCGCCATGACGGACCCGAGGAGCCCATACGCATCCGGACCCGTGCGGAAGACGTCCGCTGCCATGAGCGCGTTCGTGACCTGGAAGTTGAGTGTGAACGTCCCGACGAGGGCGGCCATGGCCATGATGAGCAGGATCCGCGGCTGATCGCGCACATAGCGGATGCCCTCGCGGATCTGATGCTTCCCGCGCGGCACGGGAGGCGTGCGCTGAAGAAGGTCCGTGCGCAGCCGCGTGAGCGACGTGAGGACCGCCGCGAAGGTCACGGCGTTGAGCAGGAAGACCCAGCCCGTGCCCACGAGGCCGATGAGCACGCCGGCGATGCCCGGCCCCGCGAGTCGGGCCAGATTGAAGGACGCGCTGTTGAGGGCAACGGCGTTCGGCACGTCGGCGCGGCCCACGAGCTCCGAGACGAAGGCCTGACGCGGGGGCGCGTCGATCGCACTCGCCACGCCGAGGCCGAGCGCAATCGCATAGACCTCCCATAGCTGGGCGGTGCCCGAGAGCACGAGGACGGCCTGAAGGAGGCCAAGGGCGCCCATCGCCGATTGGGTTCCCATGAGCAGCTTGCGCTTGTCGAGCCGGTCCCCGAGGACGCCCGCGTAAGGCCCGAGCACGATGATCGGGAGGAACTGGAGGCCGGTCGTGACGCCGACAGCGGCCGCATCATGCTGCGTGAGCTGAGTCAGGACGAGCCAGTCTTGGGCCACGCGCTGCATCCACGTGCCGATGTTGGAGACGAGGGCGCCTGCAGCCCACAGGCGATAGTTCGGATGGCGGAGTGCTTTGAACGTCTTGCTCACCGGGCGCACATCTCCACGAGGATCTCGGCAGCGCGGTGCATCGTGGCCCGGTCGGCCTCGGACAGGTCCTCGAGCCGGCTCGCAAGCCAAGCGGACCGGAGGCGGCGCGACTCCTCGAGCACGGCCCGGCCCTCGTCCGCGAGTTCGACGACGACCTGCCGCCCGTCGGTGGGGTTGTCCGTCCGCGTCACGAGACCCTGGGCCGCGAGCGCGTTGACCGTGCGCGTCATGCTCGGCGCCTGGACCCGCTCGGCCTCGGCGAGCTGCCGCATGGTCTGGGGCCCGCGCTTAGCGAGGAGGCCGAGGACGGTCGTCTGCCCCGAGGTCACGGCGTCGCTGCTCGCCTGCGTACGCAGGACTCGGGCCGTGCGCATGACGGCGATGCGGAGTTCGACGGCGAGGTCGTCGAGGTCGGGTGCCTCGGGCTGGCTTCGGGGCGCGTGTCTTGCGGGTTCAGGGGTCTGCGGCATCATCGATGCTTAGCTTAGCTCATTAGCTTGGCTAAGCATATGAGCGCGGTCACCTTCGTGCGTTCGAAGGGTCACATTCGGCGGGTGGCACCCACGGGTGGTGACCACCGGACGGGGCGCACCGCGGAAGGTGACCACGACCGGACGGCTTAGAGGGTCTCGACGACGTCCTCGAACGCGAACTTCGTCTTCGCGGGGCCGAACGCGTCGGCGGCGGGAAGGCCGATGTTGACCACGAGGAAGCTCCTGCGGCCGCCCTCGGGGAAGAACTCGGCGTCGATCGCGTCGAAGTCCGCGCCCGTCATCGGGCCTGCCGCGAAACCAAGCGCCCGGACGGCGAGGATGAAGTAGCCGGCCTGAAGGTGCGCGTTGTCACGGCCGGTCCCGTAGCGGAGGGACTCGTCGCCGTCGAACATGGCCTTGGCGCGGAGGGCCACCGGAAGGAACTCAGGCCACTTCTCGTGCCACTCGGTGTCAAACGCGAGGAGCGCGACGAGCGGGGCCCTGCGCGTCTTCTCCTGGTTGCCGGGGCTCAGGTGCGCGACGAGACGCTCGCGGGCCTCGGGCGAACGGACGTACGTAATGCGGAGCGGCTGGTTGTTGAACGCCGTCGGGCCGAACTTCGTGAGCTCGTAGATGGCCTGTGCCTGCGCCTCCGTCACCTCGCCAGTGAACGAATTCGCCGTGCGGGCCTCGACGAACAGGGCGTCGACGGCCGTGGCGTCCAGGGCAGCTTCTTCGTGGGCGATGCTCATGCGGATCTCCTCGTGCATCAAATGGCGTGGTGCGGCGGTTCCGTCCGTCGCGCTCAGAGGTGACAACCCGCCGTCGTCCGCTCTCCTTCCGGTTTGAATGGTGAGATTCGCCACAGGTCTTCCTGCGGGCGCCCGAGGGCCGCCGAGCAATGTCGGTACCCCTGAGTAGGATGCGTGCTGATAGCCGCCACCACTCGAAAGGCATGCGCATGAGCCTGCTCGGCACCAGATGGAAGCTCCATGGCGACGGCCGCTCGGTCCGCCCGGGCAAGGTCGTCGCACCGAACGAGCGGCTCGCCTGGCCCATCACGATCGGCGTCGGGCTCCAGCACGTCGTCGCGATGTTCGGCGCGACGTTCCTCGTGCCGATCCTCACGCATATGCCGCCCGCCACGACGCTCTTCTTCTCGGGCATCGGCACCCTCCTCTTCCTCGTCGTGACCCAGGGCAGAGTGCCCAGCTACCTCGGCTCGTCGTTCGCGTTCATCGCCCCGATCCTCGCGTCGCAGCAGCAGTTCGGGGTCGGGGGTGCGCTCGGCGGGGTGGTCGCGGCGGGGGTCGCGCTCGCGCTCGTCGGCGCGGTCGTGCAGAAGTTTGGCGCCCACTGGATCAACATCGTGATGCCGCCCGTGGTGACCGGCTCGATCGTCGCGCTCATCGGCCTGAACCTCGCCCCGGCAGCGAAGCAGAACTTCGTCGCGGCGCCGGTCACCGCCCTCGTGACGCTCGTGGCGATCATCCTCGTAAGCGTCCTGTTCCGCGGGATCCTGGGCAGGCTGAGCATCCTCATCGGCGTGGTGATCGGGTACGTCGTCGCGGTGGCGCGGGGAGAGGTGGACTTCTCGAAGGTCAATGCCGCGGCCTGGATCGGCCTCCCCCACTTCCAGACGCCCGAGTTCCACCTGGGCGTCCTCGGGCTCTTCGTTCCGGTGGTCCTCGTGCTCGTGGCCGAGAACGTGGGGCACGTCAAGAGCGTCTCCGCCATGACAGGCCAGAACCTCGACGGCGTGGCCGGGCGTGCGCTGATGGCCGACGGCGCCGCGACCGTCCTCGCGGGCCTCGGCGGGGGCTCCGGCACGACGACGTACGCCGAGAACATCGGCGTCATGGCGGCCACCAAGGTGTATTCGACGGCGGCCTACTGGGTCGCGGGGCTCTGCGCGCTCGTGCTGAGCTTCTCGCCGAAGTTCGGCGAGCTCATTGCGACCGTCCCGCAGGGCGTCCTGGGCGGAGCTGCCACGATGCTTTACGGCATGATCGGGGTGCTCGGCGTCAAGATCTGGGTCCAGGGCCGCGTGAACTTCTCGAACCAGATCAACATCACGACGGCGGCGGTTGCGCTCATTGTCGGGATCGCCGACTACACGTGGAACGTCGGCCAGTTGAGCTTTGCGGGGATCGCCCTCGGCTCCGCCGCCGCGCTCCTCGTCTACCACGGCATGACGGCGCTCGCCCGTTGGCGCGGGACGGTCCGGGAGCCGGAGACCGAGCGCGTGTAACGAGCCCCATCCGACGTCCGTGACCGCGATCCCTACGTGGGTGGTCTCGCGCGCCGAGGGAGGTACTGGCAGTACCTGCAACGACAGGGCCCTCCCCCGCCCGCTCGCGCTCTGGTGTGCTGGGACCACACCTCGAACGACAGGACCACCGTGGCCACCACCCAAGCCCCACCGAACCCGACCCAGCGCGCCGTGAGCCGCCCGCTCGCCGTCGTCCTCGGGCTGCTCACCGCTTTCGGCCCTATCTCGATGGACCTCTACCTCCCCGTGCTGCCCGCGCTCACCGCGGACCTCCACGCCGGGACGTCGACGGCGCAGCTCACCGTCTCCGCATGCCTCCTCGGGCTTGCGTTCGGCCAGATCGTGGCGGGGCCACTCTCGGACCGGTTCGGCCGCCGGCGCCCGCTCCTCGTCGGGGTGGTCGCCTATGTCGCCGCCTCGGCCCTGTGTGCGGCCAGTCCGTCGATTGAGACTCTCATCGGGGCGCGCCTCGTCCAGGGCCTCGCGGGGTCGGTGGGGATCGTGATCGCGCAGGCGGCGGGCCGCGACCTGTACTCGGGCGGCAAGCTCGTGCGCTACTACGGGCGCCTTGCCGTGCTCGGCGGGCTCGCAGCGATCATCGGCCCCGTGATCGGCGGGCAGCTCGCCGCGTTCACCGACTGGCGGGGAACGTTCGTCTTCCTCTCCGTCGTCGGGGTCGGGATCCTCGCGGCCTCCGGCCTCATCTTCGACGAGACGCTTCCCGCAGAACTCCGGTCTCCCGGGAGCCTCTCGCACACCCTCCGCAGCTTCGCGCGGCTGCTCACGGACCGGATGTTCGTCGCCTCGCTCCTCGTGACCGGGTTTGCGGGCGCCGTCATTTTCGCGTATCTCGCCGGCGCGACGTTCGTGCTCCAGGGGATCTATGGCCTGTCGCCGCAGGAGTACGCGTTCGCGTTCGGCCTCAACTCGCTCGGCTACATGGTGTTCGGGTTCATCTCAGGGCGCCTTTCCGAGCGCTGGTCGGAAAGGGGGACGCTCGTGGTCGGGCTCGTCATGGGCGTGGTCGGGGCGGGCTTCCTTCTCGTGACCGCGGTCCTTCATCTCGCGCTCATCGCCGTCATCGTCTCCCTCTTCACGATGGTCTCGGGCATGGCGATGACGGCGCCGCCATCGACGTCGCTCGCCCTCTCGCACTACCGCGATATCGCTGGCACGGCGTCGTCGCTCCTCGGGCTCACCCGCTTCGCGTTCGGCGGGATCGCTGCGCCTCTCGTGGGCCTCGGCGGCGAGCACGACGCAACAGCCCTCGGCGTCGTGACGCTCGCCGCGGCGGTGTTGGCCACGGCGTGCTGGTTCGTGGCGGGCTGGCGGGCCCGGCGGCCAGAGGTGCCAGCGACGAGGTGACGGCGCAGCGATAGGGCGGCCGCGCGGCCTCGCCGCAGACCGGCGACGAAGACTCGGCGCCGCCGGGGAGACGGCTCGAGGTCGAAGAGACGGGCTGAGTGCGTCTCATGAGCGACAAGCTGTCTTCCCTGGGTGAGAGGTGGCCACGCGTGGGCGAGAGGTGGCCACGCGTGGGCGGGAGGTGGCCACGCGTGGGCGGGAGGTGGCCACGCGTGGGCGAGAGGTGGCCACGCGTGGGGGGCGGTGGAGCCGGGGCGGTTAGGCGCCCGCGAGCAGCTCCGCGACCGCGCGGCGGACGTAGCCCGCGCCGTCGGCCATCGCGTCGGCCGGGCTCGGCGCGAGGTCCACGAGGGCGCCCGCGATCTCGATCCCGTGCTCGGCGAGTTCTTCGGGCGTTGCGAGGATGCGGCCCGCCACGGCCACGACCGGGATTCCCCGATCCCGGGCCCGATCCGCGAGCGCAATCGGCGCCTTGCCCGTGAGCGACTGGCCGTCGAGAGAACCCTCGCCCGTGATGACGAGATCGGTGCCGTCGAGCTTCGCGTCGAGGCCCACGAGGTCCGCGACGAGCTCGAAGCCGCTCTCGAGCTCCGCGTCCGTGAACGCAAGGAACGCCGCGGGGAAGCCGCCCGCCGCGCCGGAGCCGGGGACGTCGACATCGCGCCCTGTCGCCTCGGCGAGAATGCGCGCCCACGTGCGGAGGCCGGCGTCGAGCGCTCCGACCGCGTCGGGGTCGGCGCCCTTCTGCGGGCCGAAGACGTGCGCCGCCCCGTCGGGGCCGTACAGCGGGTTGCGGACGTCGACGGCGATGCGGAACCGCGTGTGCGCGAGCCGCGGGTCGAGCGCCGAGGCGTCGACCGAGACGACGTCGGCGAGTGCGGCACCGCCGAGCGGGACGACGTTGCCCGCGGCGTCGAGGGGCTTGAGGCCGAGCGCGCGGAGGGCGCCCGAGCCGCCGTCGGTCATCGCGGAGCCGCCGAGGCCGAGCACGATCTCGGTCGCGCCGGCGTCGAGGGCCGCGGCGATCAGCTGGCCCGCGCCGTACGAATGGGCGCGGCGAGACGCTTCGGCGGTGGGCTCGGCGTCGAGGAGCGCGAGGCCCGAGGACTGCGCGGTCTCGATGACCGCCGTCGTGCCCTTGAGGGCCCACGACGCGCCGACCGGCCGCAGGATGGGCCCGACCACCGCGTTGTTGCGCTCGTCGAAGCCCGCGGCGACGGCCGCCTCGAGGGTGCCCTCGCCGCCGTCGGCAATCGGCACCCGCGTGACCTCGGCGTCCGGGTAGACGCGGAGGGCGCCCTCGGCCATCGCATCGGCGGCCTCGGCCGCGGTGAGGGAGCCCTTGAACTTGTCCGGGGCGATGAGAATGCGCATTCGACCATCCTGCCAGCCGCGCCCCGGGAGCGCTGAGTGTTTCAATGTGACCGTGGAGACCAACCGGGTAGAGGCGTTCAGTGACGGAGTTCTGGCCATTGCGATCACGATCATGGTGCTCGAGCTGAAGGTGCCCGACGCCCCCGACCTGCATGGCGTCCTCGAAGTCCTCCCGACCCTTCTGACGTATGTGCTGAGCTTCATCTACGTCGGGATCTACTGGACCAACCACCACCACCTCATGCACCTGACCAAGCGCGTGGACGGCGGGGCGCTGTGGGCAAACCTCAACCTGCTGTTCTGGCTCTCGCTCGTCCCCTTCACCACGAGGTGGATGGACGAAAGCAGCCTCAGCACCCTGCCGGTGCTCATCTATGGACTCAATCTGCTCGGTTCCGCGATCGCCTACTCGATCCTCCAGGCCCGGCTGATCCGGCTTCAGGGCGCCGACAGCACCCTCGCGCGCGCGATCCAGAACGACGCGAAGGGAAAGTGGTCGCTCGCGATCTACGTCGTTGGGTGCGCGGGGGCCTTCCTCTCGGTGTGGATCGCGGTGGCCGCCTACGTGGCCGTCGCGGCGATCTGGATCGTCCCGGACCGGCGGATCGAGCGCGCCGTCGCGTCCCAGGCCGACGAGGACTGAGCGCGGCGGGGTGCGGTGGGGGTACCGCGAACGACGGCGTCAGTGCTGCGGAAGGACCTGGGTCCCCTCGAGCTTGACCGCCTCGAGGGCGTTCACGTCGAGTCCGAGCTCGCGGAGGATGGTCGGCGCGATCTGCGTCTGACATGGATGCCGCGGGCGCGGCCACGGCGGCCGTCGCGGCAGCCGCAGTCGCGACACCGGTCGCGGCCAAAGCCGCGCCGAGCACAGCGGCAGCCGCGCGCTTCGTGCTGGTCTTCATGGTTCTCCGTTCCGGCGCCCGCGGCACCTGCCAGAACGAGAGAGTTCTCTGAGATTTCGGCTGGGCTTTGCCGAGTTCACGGGGAACTCGTGGAAAACTCCGAGGGGATTCCCCTTGACCGCGGCGCCTACGCGGGCGGCCACGCCCCGCGGGCCTCGAGGACGCCACGGAGCACGTCGGCCCGATCGGTCACGAGGCCGTCGACGCCGAGGTCAAGGAGCCGGCTCATGTCCGCGGCCTCGTTGACCGTCCACACGTGGACCTGCTTGCCGAGGGCGTGCGACCGGGCGAGGAACGCGGGCGTCACGACCGGCAGCCGCCCTTGCCCCTCGGGGACCTGGAAGCAGTCGACGTCGTGCAGGAACCGCCGCAGCACGCCCGCCGGGACAGCCGGGGCGCCGAAGGCGAGCAGCGCCGTCGTCCTCGTCCCCGCCGACGCCGCGACCGGGCGCGAGAGCCGCGCGAGGACCGCGCGCCGTCGTGCGTCCGAGAAGGAGGCCACGAGCACGCGGTCATGCAGGCGAAGGCGCTCGATGGCGTCCGCGAAGGGGGCGACGGCGGGACTCGCCTTGACGTCGACGTTGAAGCACGCGTCGGGGAGCGCCTCCGCGAGCTCCTCGAAGCGCAGCACGCGCTCGGCCCCGCCGATCCTCGCCCGCGCAACCTCGGCCCACGGGAGCCTCGAGATCCGGCCGGAGCGGTCCGTGACGCGGTCGAGCGTCTCGTCGTGGAAGGCGACGAGCACGCCGTCGGCCGTCGCGTGGACGTCCGTTTCGAGGTGCGTGAACCCGAGGTCCCACGCGGCGCGAAAAGCCGTGAGCGTGTTCTCGAGCCCGCCGAGGGAGAAGCCCCGGTGGGCGAGCGCCATAGGCGCGGGGCGGAGGTAGCTCACGCGGCCACCGTACCGCGGGTACGCTCGAAGCTATGGAGTCCCTGAGCCCGGTCAGCCGGGAGTACTTCCGCACGCTGCCGCGCCGCCGCGTCGCGGCCGGCCTCGTGATCCGCGACGATGAGGGGCGCGTGCTCGTCGTCAAGCCGAACTACAAGGAGGGCTGGCTCCTCCCCGGCGGCACCGTGGATCCCGGCGAGGCGCCGCGCACGGCCGCCCGCCGCGAAGGGCGCGAGGAACTCGGGCTCGACATCGAGCCGGGCGCGCTCCTCCTCATCGCCCATTCGGCCTTCCCCGACCCGATCGGCGACGGCCTCTCGTTCCTGTACGACGGCGGACTCCTCCCCGCGAGCGCCCCCGTGAGGCTCCAGGAGGAAGAGCTCACGGAGTGGAAGTTCCTCGCGGTCGAGGACTTCGAATCCCACTTCGGCGAGCACGGCGCGCAGCACGTCCGCGCCGCCCTCACGGGCCTCGCCGAGAAGCGCACGCTCGAGCTCGAGGACGGGGTTGAGCTGCTGTGACCCGACCGTTCAGCCAGGTTGACGTCTTCACGTCCGAGTTCCTGCGCGGGAACCCCGTGGCGGTCGTGCACGACGCCGAGGGCCTCTCGACCGAGGACATGGCCGCGTTCGCGCGCTGGACCAACCTCTCCGAGACCACGTACCTCCTCCCGCCCACCCAGCCCGAGGCCGACTACCGCCTCCGCATCTTCACGCCCGGCGGCGAGATCCCGTTCGCTGGGCACCCGACGCTCGGCTCCGCGCGGGCGTGGCTCGAGGCGGGCGGCGTGCCGGCCGCGGGTGGCCAGATCGTCCAGGAGTGCGGCGTGGGCCTCGTGACGCTGGCGGACGACGGCGGGCGGCTCGCCTTCGCGGCTCCCCCACTGCGGCGCTCGGGGCCCGTCGAGGCGGCGGAGCTCGCCGCCGTCGTGGCCTCGCTCGGGCTCGGGGCGGATGACGTCGTCGACGCGGCCTGGGTGGACAACGGCCCCGGCTGGGTCGGGGTCCTCGTGCGCGACGCCGAGACGGTGCTGGCGCTGCGGCCGGATCTTGCGGCGATGGGCAGGTATCTCGTGGGTGTCGTCGGGCCCTTCCCCGAGGGCTCGGAAGCGCGCGCCTCAGGGGCCGATTTCGAGGTGCGGGGCTTCGCACCGAGCCTCGACGTCCCCGAGGACCCGGTCACGGGGAGCCTCAACGCGGGACTCGCCCAGTGGCTCATCGGAAGCGGGCGCGCGCCGTCGTCGTACGTCGCCCGGCAGGGCACGGCGCTCGGGCGGCGCGGACTGGTGCGCGTCTCCTCGGATGGCACGGACGTGTGGGTGGGCGGGGACACCGTGGTCGGAGTCCGCGGGACGGTGGCGCTGTAGGCTCCTGGGGCCCGGCGCCGCGCGGGCCGGGTTTGAACCTCGCGTGCAGGGGTAATTCCAGGCGGTCTGCATCGACCCTAGGAGGCCAACATGCTGCTCTGGATCGCCATCATCCTGTTCGTGCTCTGGCTGCTCGGCTTCATCGGCAACATTGGATGGTTCATCCACATCCTGCTCGTGCTCGCGCTCATCTCGATCATCATTCACTTCATCCGAGGGCGCAGCACCGTCTGACGGCGGGCACGCCCCAGACGGCAGTCCCCTTCTCGCGGCGAAGTCCCGCACGAGCGAACTTCACTGCGAGAAGGGGACTGCGTTCCCTAGTGTTCCCGCACGCCGTCGACGAGCCGCGGGACGCCGAGCGGGTTGTCCTCTCGCAGGGCCTCGGGCAGGAGGTGCTGCGGGAACCCCTGGTACGCGACGGGCCGCACGAAGCGCTCGATCGCGGCGGTGCCCACCGACGTCGTGCCGGCCGCGGTCGTCGCGGGATACGGGCCACCGTGCTGCTGCGCATACGTGACCGAGACCCCGGTGGGCCACTCGTTCCACAGCACCCGCCCGGCCTTGCGGGACAGCACCTCGACGAGGGACGCGACGTCGCACGTGTCCGTTCCGTGGATCGTCGCCGTGAGCTGGCCCTCGAAGGTCTCGGCGAGCGTCACGAGCTGGGCCTCGTCGTCGTACGTGACGACGACGGCGGTGGGCCCGAAGCATTCGGCCTGCAGCGCGTGGGGCTCGGCGAGCATGTCCGCCGCGGTGGCGACGAGGAGGGTCGGGCTCGGGGGGTCGGCGAGCGGCGACGGGCCTTGGACGAGGACGTCGAGCCGCGGATTCGCGGCAAACCCCTCGAGCACCTCGGCGTACCCCTTCTGGATGCGCTCGTTGAGCAGCGCGGCGGCGGGCGGGAGGGCCGCCTCACGGAGCGCCTCGACCACGACGGAACCGGCTGGCACGACGAGCGTTCCTGGCTTCGTGCAGAACTGCCCCGCGCCGAGCGTGAACGATCCGACGAAGCCCCGTGCGATCTCGCCCCCGCGGGAGGCGGCCGCGGCCTCGGTCACGAACACGGGATTGTTGCTCCCGAGCTCGCCGTAGAACGGGATCGGGTCCGGGCGGGATGACGCGATGTCGAAGAGCGCGCGCCCGCCCGGGATGGACCCGGTGAACGCGCCCGCCGCGATCCGGGGGTCGCGGAGCGCAGCGGCGCCGGCAGCGGTCCCGGCGACGACGGCGAACGTCCCCTCCGGTGCGCCCGCCTCGGCAAGCGCCTCCGCGACGACGGCGCCCGTGCGGCGCGAGAGCTCGAGGTGGCCCGAATGCGCCTTGAGCAGCACGGGGCACCCCGCTGCGAGCGCGGACGCCGTGTCCCCGCCCGCGACCGAGAACGCGAACGGGAAGTTGCTCGCCGCGAACACGAGAACCGGGCCGACCGGCACGCGCACGCGCCGCAGGTCGGGGCGGGGGGCGCCCATGGGCCACTCGGGGTCGGCATGGTCGATGCGCGCGTCAAGGTAGCCGCCGTCGCGCAGGAGTTCGCCGAACAGGCGCAGCTGGAACGTCGTGCGCTTGAGCTCCCCGCGGAGACGACCCTCGGCGAGGTGGGTCTCGGCCTGGGCGATCGGCACGAGCTCGTCCGCGGCGGCGTCGAGCGCGTCGGCGACGGCGTCGAGGAGGCGCGCGCGCTCGGCGGGGCGGAGGGCCGCGAGGGGCCGGGCGGCGCCGTGAGCGGCGGCGAGGAGGGCTTCGAGCTCGGCGGCGCTCGTGGCGGCGGCGGGCGTGGTGGCGGCGGGCGTGGTGGGAGCGGGCGTGGTGGGAGCGGGCGGGACAGCACTCATGCCAGCGTTCCTTTCGTGGTGGTCTGGTTGGCTCGCGTCGGCGGCGACGCGTGGGGAGTCAGTGGTCGGAGGGTTCGAGGGCGGCGAGCTCGCCGACGCTCACGGGAGCCGCGAGCGGGCGCTTCGCCGAGGCCGCGAGGGAGGCCTCGCTCGGATGGGCGCCGCCTCCCGCGCCGAGGCACGACGCCGCGAAGCCGCAGACGCGGCCCTGGCACCAGCCCATTCCGGCGCGCGTGAAGGACTTGAGAGAGCGTGCGTCGGCGGCGCCGAGGGTGTCGCGGGCCTCGGCGATCTGGCCCGCGGTCACCTCCTCGCAGCGGCACACCGTCGTCTCGGGCGTGAGCCACTCGTGCCACGCGTCCGGGACGGGGTGGGCGCTGTGCATCGCCTCGGCGAAGTGCCGGTAGCGCGCGACCCGGGCGGCGTCGGGCGAGGATAGGACCGGCGCCTCGCCTGTGGCTGTGGCCGACGACGGACGGGCTCGCGACGAATCGCCGGCCCGTGCGGCCGCGGCCCCCGCGGCGCGCCCCTCGAGGACGGCGAGCGCCGCTCCGCCCACGCCCGTGACCTCGCCCGCGAGGAAGAGACCCGGAACGCTCGATTCCTGCCGCGCGTCGACGACGGCGACGAGGGACCCGTCCGCGTCGACCCGCGTCGCGGCGCCGAGCGAGACCGGCAGTTCGAGCTGGGGCGTGAATCCCCAGCCGAAGCCGACCACGTCGACGTCCTCGATCACGCGGTCGCTCGCCGGCCGGACGCGGCCCGCGGCGTCAACCCGGGCCCAGCGCACGCCGGCGGCCCGGTCCTCGCCGAGGACCTCGGTCACGACGCTGCGGGCCCGGTACGGGATGCGGTGGCGCGCGAACACCGCGGCGTAGCCGACGCCTTCGAGGGCCTTCCCCGGTACCCCGGCCGCCGCGCCGAGATGCGGAAACCACGCGACGGGCGACGACGATTCGAGCACCGCGACGACCGTCCCGCCCGCCTCGGCGATGTTCGCCGCGACGGGGAGGAGGAACGGGCCGGTGCCCGCGACGACGAAGCGCCGTCCCGGCAGCACGCCGTTGGCCTTGATAAACGCCTGGATCCCGCCCGCGGCCATGACGCCGGGAAGGTCCCAACCGGGCACGGGGAGCTGGCGGTCGTAGCCGCCGGGGCACAGGACGAGGCGGGACGCGACGACCGTCGTGCCGCCTCCCGCTTGCGCGGTCTCCGACGCAGGGCGGGACGGAGCTGGCCACGCGTCGTGCGAAATCTGGCCACGCGTCCCTGGAGAACGCGTGGCCACGTCTCGCCCAACCCGTGGCCACGTTTCGGCGCGATCACCCTGCGAAAGTGACGGCGGCGCGGCGGGGGACGCGGAAACGGAGGGGGCCAGCGCCACGGTAGGCGTCGTGCGGAGGGTGAAGCCGTCGTCGTCCTTCTGTGCCATCCAGACCTGGCGGCCGGGCAGATAGGCGATTCGCCCCGCGGCGCGCGCGGCGTCGAAGCGTGCCCGCAGATCGAGGTAAACGCCCCAGTCGTGGTGCCCGCGGCCGTCGGCGGCGACAGCGTGCTCGGGCCGGTGGCGCCAGTATTGCCCGCCGGGCTGGGCCGCGGAGTCGACGACGACGACGCTCGCCCCCGCCTCGGCCGCCGCCACCGCGGCGGCGAGCCCCGCGGGCCCCGCCCCGACGACGGCAACGTCCGCCCGCACGGCGCTCACGCCTCGGCTCCCGAGGCCGGCCCGTGAACCGAACCGCTGCCTTCGACGCGCATGCCCTCGCGCACCTCGACGAGGCACGCGCGCTGGTTCGCGGCGCCGTCGACCGTCACGAGGCAGTCGAAGCACACGCCGATCCCGCAGAACAGGCCGCGCGGGCGACCGCCCTGGCGCGTCGTGCGCCATGCGGGGATGCCGCTGGCCATGAGCGCGGCACCGACGGTCTGGCCTGGGCCGGCCTCGAGCGGCTCGCCATTGAACGTCAACGTACTCATGCGGTGGCCTCCTCACGGGGCTGGTCGGGAGTGGCGGCGCGGCCGAAGCGCGCCGGGGCGAAGGGGGCGAGGTCGAGGTCCGTTTCGCGGCCCGCGAGGGCCTGGGCGAGGAGCTTGCCGGTGCCGACGGACAGGCCGATGCCTGCGCCCTCGTGGCCGGCAGCGTGCCACAGGCCTGGCGTGCGCTCGTCATGCCCGATGACGGGGAGGTGGTCCGGGCAATACGGTCGGAAGCCGTGGTAGTGCCGGATCACCTTCACGTCGGCGAGGAAGGGAAAGAGCCCGACGGCGTTGCGCGCCAAGGTCCGCAGAGCTTCCGTGCTCACGGTCCGGTCGAAGCCCACGCGTTCGCGCGTCGAGCCAATCAGGATCGTTCCGCTCGGCGTCCCCTCGACGACCGGCGAGGCCTGCAGCCCCGCGTCCGAGCTCCCGACGTTGTCGATGTATTCGGCCGCGTAGACCTTGTGGTGGACCATGGGCGGAAGCGGCTCGGTGACCATGACGAAGCCGCGGCGCGGCATGACCGGCACCTCCACTCCGGCGAGTGCCGCGAGCTCCCCGGCCCACGTGCCGGCGCAGTTGACGACGGACGACGCCGAGAAGTCGCCGCGCGCGGTCCGCACGCCGGTGATCCGGCCGCCCGAGCGGAGGAACCCGGTCACGGGAGTGTCGGCGTGGAAGGTGGCCCCGGCTGCGACGGCGAGCCGCACGAGGTGGGCGGCGACGAGCATGGGCTGGACCTGGCAGTCCTCGGGGTAGTACGCGCCGCCGAGGGCTTCGCGGGAGATGTTGGGCTCGAGGGCGCGCAGCGCGTCGGCGTCGAGCTCCTCAACCTGCACACCGAACCCGGATTGGGCCGCCATGACCCGGCTCAGCGAGACGAGGCTGCTCTCGCGCGACGCGACGATGATGCCGCCCTTGCGCTCGAATTCCCACAGGTGCCGGTGCTCGGCGAGGTCCCCATGCCACACGCCGAGCGAGTAGCGCGTGAGCTCGAGCTCGGGGCCGAGCTCCTTGTCCGAGACGAGAATGTTTCCCTCGCACGCGGAGGAGGTCCCGCTCGCGGGGAGCCCCTTGTCGAGCACCACGACGCTCAGGCCCCGCTGGGCGGCGAAGTACGCGGTCGCGGCGCCGATGACGCCCGCGCCGATGACGACCACGTCACTGACGCCGGCACCGGACGGGACGTTCACGGGCTCTCCTCGGGTGGTTCCTGCTCGCCCGTGGCCCACAGGCCGCGCGCGTGGCCAATGTGGCGACGCATGAGCGCGAGGGCCGCCTCGCCGTCGCCCGCCTCGAGGAGGTCGAGGAGCTCGTGGTGCTCCTCCGCCGAATCGGCGAGGCGGTGGGACTCGCTCAGGGACTTGAGCCCGTACATGCGGGTCTTCATGCGGAGGCTCGTCGCGAGGTCGACGAGCTGCCCGTTGCCGCCGTAGCGCAGGACTTCGGCGTGGAAGTCGCGGTCCGCGGCGAGGTACGCGGCGAGGTCGCCCTCGCGTGCGGCGGCGACGATCGTGTCCGCGAGCGCCCGGAGCACCGGATACCCGGAGGGCGGGATCGCCCCGGCGATGCCGCCCACGACGGGCGGCTCGATGAGGAGCCGGATCTCGGTGATCTCGTCGAGTTCGCGATCGCTCATGCGAGTCACGCGGAAGCCCTTGTTCTTCACGGTCTCGACGAGCCCCTCGCGCGCGAGGTCCATCATGGCCTCGCGCACGGGCGTTGCGGAGACGCCGAACGCGGCCCCGAGGGCGGGCGCCGAGTACAGGGTTCCCTCCTCGAGCGTGCCGGCGATGATCGCGGCGCGAAGGGATTCCGTCACGGATTCGCGCAGGCTGCGCTGCGGGCCGAGCGGGGCGATGGGAAGGTTGTGGCTCGTGGACACGGCGGACACTCCTTGGGCGGGCGTCATTGTTTCGTGCCCCCTTCATACACCAAGGCCGCCGTGACGAGGTCCTCCCAGGCCATGCCCACGCCGCAGTAGAGCGCGGGGCGGCCCGGCGTCCGCTCGAAGCCGCCGCGCACGAGGTCGCGGAGGTTGGCGGGGCGGACCTCCTGCCACTCCTCGGCGCTGCGGGCCGGGATGAGGTCCCCGGCCTCGCGGAGCGCCGAGGCGCGCCCTTCGACGACGACGTCGCTGCGCCGCACGAGCGTCGCGTCCACCTCGCGCGCGTCGAGACCGTGCTGGCCGACGGCGGCGACCACCGCGTGCGGGGCGACGAGCGCGCCGTCGAACAGCGGGGTGCGCGACGACGTCGTGCACAGGATGACGTCGGAGTGCGGCACCTCGGCGACGCTCCCCTCGCGGACGGCGATGCCTTCCGCGGCAAGCGTCGCCACGAGCTCGCGGGCGCGTTCCGAACGACGGCCGACGACGGCGAAACTCGACCCGGGCAGGAGAGCGTGCGCCGCGCGGACGTGGTTGAAGGCCTGGACGCCGGCGCCGAAGACCAGGACGTGCGGCGCCGCGGGAGCACTGTCGGGAACCCCCGCGCCGCCGGGCGCCGCGGCGAGGATGTGCGTCACGGCGAGGAGCGTCGTCGCGGGGGTGCGGATGGCCGTGAGTTCAGTGCCGTCCATGACGGCAAGCGGGGCCAACGTGTCCGAGTCCACGAGCACGTAGACGCCCTGGATCTTCTCGAGCCCGCGGGCCGGGTTCCCCGGCGCGACCGTGAGCGCCTTGACCCCGCTGTACGCGCGGCCGGCCGCGGGCATGATGAGAAACTCGCCGCCCGGCGCGGGGCTGAACAGGCGCGGGCTATCCTCCTCCGGGTCCACACCGTCGAGGAGGGCGCGCTCGAGGGCCGCGACCGCCGTCGTCCATGGAGCCGCCGCGCGCACAGCCGCGGCGTCGAAGTACGGGAGTCCCGTGGCTGCGATCTCCGTCGCGGTCACAGCAGGAATCCCGCGGGGAACGGATCGGTCGGATCGAGGAAGTACTGCGCCGTGCCCGTGACCCACGCGCGGCCCGTGACCGTGGGGACAACGGCGGGCCGACCGGCGACCTCGGTCTCTTCGACGAGGCGGCCGATGAAGCGCGAGCCGATGTAGGACTCGTTGACGAAGTCCGCGTTGAGGGCCAGTTCGCCGCGCGCGTGGAGCTGGGCCATGCGCGCGCTTGTGCCCGTGCCGCACGGCGAGCGGTCGAACCAGCCCGGGTAGATGGCCATCGCATGGCGCGAGTGCTGCGCCGTCGAGCCCGGCGCCTTGAGGTACACGTGGTGGCACCCGCGGATGTCGTCGCGTTCGGGGTGCACGGGCTCGTCGGCGGCGTTGATCGCGTCCATGACGGCGAGGCCGGCCTTGAGCAGTTCGTCTTTGCGCTTCCGTTCGAAGGGCAGGCCGAGCCCGTCGAGGTCCACGATCGCGTAGAAGTTGCCCCCGAAGGCGAGGTCGTACTGGATGCTGCCGTAGCCGGGGACCTCGACGGACGCGTCGAGCCGATCCACGAACGAGGGCACGTTGCGGATCGTCACGGATTCGGCGTGGCCGTCCTTGACCGCCACTTCCGCAATCACGAGACCGGCCGGGGTGTCGAGCCGCACCGTCGTGACCGGCTCGACCACCTCGACCATCCCCGTCTCGACGAGCACCGTCGCGACGCCGATCGTCCCGTGGCCGCACATGGGCAGGAGCCCCGAGACCTCGATGTAGAGGACGCCGAAGTCGGCGTCGGGCCGCGTCGACGGCTGGAGGATCGCTCCGCTCATCGACGCGTGCCCGCGCGGTTCGTACATGAGGAGCGTGCGGATCCAGTCGCTGTGCTCCATGAACCACAGGCGGCGTTCGGCCATGCTCGCCCCGGGGATCGTCCCGACGCCGCCCGTGATGACGCGCGTCGGCATGCCCTCCGTGTGGGAGTCCACGGCGTGGAAGATGCGGCTCGTTCTCATGCTGCTCTCCTGGTCGGGAGGATCGAGTGCTCCACAACTGTCGTTTTGGACGCTCATAACGACAGTTATGGAGCAATCGATGACGTGTGGTTACTTGTAGCCCTTAGCGAGAACCGCCTCGGTGTCGCGAATGATCGCCTCACGGGTCTCGGGGGCGAGCGGCCCGCGCGGCGGGCGGCAGCCACCGCCCTTGAGGCCAACGATGTCCATCGAGAGCTTGATCGCCTGGACGAACTCGGTCTTCGAGTCCCAGCGGAGGAGCGAGTGGAGGTCGCGGTAGATCTCGCGAGCCCGCTCGAGATCGGCCACGTTGCCCGACGTCGAGAGGCGGTAGAGCTCGATCGTGGACTCCGGGATTGCGTTCGGGTAGCCCGCGACCCAGCCCACGGCTCCGGCGAGGCCCATCTCGACCACGGTGTCGTCCGAGCCGATGAGGAGGTCGAGCCCGGGGGCGAGCTCGCTGATCTCGTACGCCCGGCGCACGTCCCCCGTGAACTCCTTGACGCCGACGATGAAGCCCTCGGAGTAGAGGCGCGCGATGAGGCGCGGCGTGAGGTCAACCTTCGTGTCGATCGGGTTGTTGTACGCGACGATCGGGAGGCCCACGGAAGCCACACGACGGTAGTGGTCCACGACCTCCTCCTCGTTCGCGCGGTACGCGTTCGGTGGGAGGAGCATGAGCGCGTGCGCGCCGGCTTCGGCGGCCTGCTCGGCCCAGCGCTGGGCCTGGAGTCCGCTGTACGCGCCGGCGCCGGCCATGACGGTGAAGCCCTCGGGGGCGGCCTCGACCGCCGTCGTGATGACGCGGGCGCGCTCTGCGTCGCTCAGGGCCTGGTACTCGCCGAGCGAGCCGTTCGGCGCGACGCCGTCGCACCCTGCCCCCGCGAGGAAGCGGACGTGCTCGGCGTACGCGTCGAAGTCGACGCTCAGGTCCTCATGGAACGGGAGCGCGGTCGCGACGAGAACGCCGTGCCAGGGCTTGCGGTTTGCGGTCATGTTGGGTCCTTTCGATAGAGGCGACGGTCACGCTGTGACCTGCCTCACGCCTTGATCTTACCATGTGACATTGCACAGGAGGATGGTGTTGCCGGGACTTTCGCCCCGGCAACAGTCTGGGGGTTAGCTAGCGGGGACGACGTACTGCTTGGCCGCGACCTTGCCGAGGCCCGCCGAGAGGCCGGCATCGGTGAGCAGCCTCGCGATGGTGCCATCCTGGCGCTGAGCCGCAATGCCGTCGTCGAGCGCCTTCTTGAGGTTCGCATTGCCCTTCGTGAGCGGGAACGCCGCCTCGGGCGCCTGGGTGATGGCGCCGACGCGGGGGTCCGGGTGGTCGTTCGCGAGGGAGACGGTCACGCCCTGCGCGCCCTTGAACTGGAGCACCTGCACACCGTAGGCGTCGACGTCCGCCTGGAGGCGGCCCGCGTCGAAGTCGGCCTTGAGCTCGACACTGCTCGGGTAGGTGACGAGCTTGTCGCCGAGGATCTTCTTGAGGTCCTCGACCCACAGGTAGCCGTCGATCGTGCCGACCTTGCCGATCTTCTCGAGGTCTGCGACGGTGGTCGCCCCGGACTTCGAGGCGATGCCCATACCGTCGAGGTAAGTCGAGGCCGAGAAGTCGACGGCCTTGAGGCGCTTCTCCGTCGCATCGATCGTGCCGACCGCGAGGTCGATGTTCCCGCCCGAGATCGACTGGACGGCGTCCGCGTACGTGGCCTGCTGGTAGACCGGGGTGAGGCACTCGTCCTTGGCGATCTTGTTCGCGATCGAGATGTCGATGCCGGTCGGGCTGCCGCTGTTGTAGCTGCTGAACGGCGGGATGTCGATGACGCCGATCGTGAGCTTGCCCTGCGAGACCGTCTGCACGCCCTCGTGCTTGGGAGTGCAGTTGGACTGGGACGCGGTGGACGAGCCGCCGCACGCCGTGAGTCCCAGCCCGGCGGCGAGGACGACGACGGCGAGCGCGCCGGAGCGCTTGAGGTGGTGGTTCTTCATGGGAGGGGTTCCTCTCGTTGGGGAGGGCGGGTGGGTTGGGAAAGGTGGGTGGGTTGGGAAAGGTGGGTGGGTTGGGGTCGGTAGGGCGGGTTATGCGTGGCGGGCCATGCGGCGTTCCGGGGCGGGCGGGCGGGCATCACGCATGGCGGGCCATGCGCTTTTCAAAAAGCACGGTGATCCACGTCGCCGGCATCGAGATGACGGCGTAGCAGATGCCCGCGAGGGTGAAGATCTGCAGGTAGTTGAAGTCCTGGCTGCCGATGTTGTACGCGGACTTCATGAGTTCGGGGACGGCGATCGCGTAGGCGAGCGAGGTGCCCTGGAACATCTGGATCGCGACGCCCATGAGACCCGGGATCGCCGAGCGCATGCCCTGCGGCATGACGACCCGGAAGAAGGAGTCGCGCTGGGAGAGGCCCAGGGCGTTCGAGGCCTCGAGCTGGCCGCGCGGCACCGATTGGATGCCGGCGCGGATGATCTCGGACGAGTAGGCGGCGGCGTTCCAGATGAGCGCGAGGCATGCGGCCGTGATGCTCTCGAACGCGATGCCGAACTTCGGGAGCCCGTAGTAGAACAGGTAGAGGATCACGAGGGCCGGGGCGCCGCGCCCCACCTCGACGATCGCGAGGCCGAGCGTGCGCACGGCGAGGTTCTTCGCCTGGACCATGAGGCTCAGGACGAGGCCCAGCGGGTAGCCGGCGACGATCGAGATCGCCGCGATCAGGAGGCTCACCCCGAGGCCGGACATCATCTGCGGGAGGTAGCCCGCCCAGGCTCCAAGCCAGCTCATACGTGCACAACCTTCCTCATGCGGGCATCGAGGGTGCGGGACAGGTAGGCGACCGGCAGGCTCAGGGCGATGTAGACGACGCCGACGATGATGTACGGCAGGATGCCTTCGACCGTCGGGTGCTGCCGGGCGAACGACTGGGACTGGAAGACCATCTCGCCCACGATGATGGTCGAGGCGATCGAGGAATCCTTGAGGAGGCCCACGAGGTACGTCGCGATTGAAGGCGAGACGATCCGGAAGGCCTGCGGGACGATCACGCGGAAGAACGTGCTGCCGCGCGGGAGCCCCAGCGCGTGGGCCGCCTCGAGCTGGCCGCGCGGGACGGCCTGCAGCCCGCCGCGGTAGATCTCCGCGAGATACGCGACCGAGACGACGCCGAGGCCCACGATCGCCGCGCCCACGGGGTTGAACTTGAACGTGCCGATCTGGATGCCGAACTTGAGCAGGAACAGCCACACGATGATCGGCACGCCACGGACGAGGTCGACGAAGAGGCGGCACGCGAGCTGGAGGGGGACAACCGGCGAGGACAGGCCGAGCGCGAGCGGGACGGCGCCGACGAGGCCGATCGCGAAGGCCGCGAGGGTCAGGCCGACCGTGAGCGGGAGCCCCTCGAGGACGGCGGTGAGGGCGTTCATCTCACCGCTCCAGGACCGCGCGCAGGAAGCGGCGCGTGCGCGCTTCCTGCGGGTCGCTCATGATGGCCCGCGGATCGCCCTGTTCGATGATCTTGCAGTCGGCCATGACGACGAGCGTGTCCGAGACGTCCCGCGCGAACTGCATCTCGTGGGTGACGACGACCATCGTCATCCCATCCGCCGCGAGCTCGCGCATGACGGAGAGGACTTCGAGGCCCACCTCGGGGTCGAGGGCCGACGTCGGCTCGTCGAAGAGCATGATGCTCGGGTCGAGCGCGAGGGCCCGGGCGATCGCGATGCGCTGCTGCTGCCCGCCGGAGCAGCGCCCGGGGTGCTGGCCGGCCTTCTCCTTGAGGCCCACACGCTCGAGAAGCTGCATCGACCGCGCGTCGGCCTCTTCTTTGCTGCGTCCCAGGACGCGCTGCTGCGGGAAGCTCACGTTCTTGAGCGCCGTCATGTGCGGGAAGAGGTTGAACGACTGGAAGACCATGCCGACCGTGCTCCGCAGCGCAGCGAGATCGCGGCCATTCACCGCCTTGCCGGGCTCGATCGTGTGGCCGGCCACACGGATCGTTCCCGCGTCCGGGCGCTCGAGGAGGTTGATGCAGCGCAGGAACGTGCTCTTGCCGGCACCCGACGGGCCGATGAGCGCGGTCACGGTCCCGGGCTCGACGTGGAGGGACACGTCGTCGAGCACCACGTGGTCCCCATAGCGCTTCGAGATGTTGTCGAGCGTGATGCCGAGACGGGGCACGAGCTTCGAATCCGCGGGTGGTGAAAGGGTCATAACCGTCTTCCCTGTGTGGACCAGCTGGAACGGATGTTCCGCGTGGCGCCGGTGTGGTCGGCGTCACATCATATGTGCAATGGTACATGTCACACTGCAGGAGTCAACGGGATGGAGGAAAAGAGTTGGTTTCGAGGACCTCACGGGCCTGGGAGGGCCAGGAGAGGGCGGGCGAGGCGCGGTAGGCCGCTCAGACCCTAGTCGACAAGCTCCGTCGGCTCCGCGACGACGTCGACCATTGCCTCCCCGCGCAAGACGGTGATCTCGGTGCGGCGGCCGATCGCGTCGTCGAACATCTGCTTCTGCAGGGATTGCGCGTCGGCGAGCGCGTGGCCGTTGATCGCGAGGATGAGGTCGCCGGGCCGGATCCCGCTCATGGCAGCAGGGCTTCCTTCGACGACCTCCGCAACGCGGAGCGCGCGCCGTCGCCCGGTGCGAGCAGCCCACGGCTCGCTGAGCGGCGTCGGGACGCTCACGAGCCCGAGGTACGCGCGCCGCACCCGGCCGTCCTCGCGGAGGGAGTGGAGGATCCGGCGCGTCGTCGGATTGATGGGCACCGCGAGCCCGAGGCCCATCCCCGCGACCGCGGTGTTGATGCCGACGACGCGGCCGCGCGAGTCCGCGAGCGCGCCCCCCGAGTTGCCCGGGTTGAGCGCGGCGTCGGTCTGGATGACGTCCTCGATGAGCCGGGACGCGGTGCGTCCGCGCGCGGGCATCGACCGCCCGAGCGCACTCACGACGCCCGCCGTGACGCTGCCCTCGAGCCCGAGCGGACTGCCGACAGCGACCACGAGCGAGCCGACGAGGAGTTGGTCGGCGTTGCCGAAATCGGGCGGCTCCGGTACGGGGAGGCCGGTCCGCAGGACGGCGAGGTCCGAGAGGGGATCCCGCCCGACGACGACGAAGGGCCCGGCGATGCCGTCCGCAAACGTCACCTCGCCGTGCGAGGAGCGGCCGACGACGTGCGCGTTCGTCACGAGGTGCCCCTCGCCGGTGAGCACGACGGCGGAGCCCGCACCGCGCTCCGTGCGCACCGAGGCAACGCGCGGCGTGAGGTGCCGCGCGACACTCGTCACCACCTGGGAATAGGCGTCCAGGACTTCGTCATCGCCCACGACATATCGAACGAAGCCCGTTGCGGCGCGATTCCCGGTATTGCCGAAGGCGAACGGGCTCCGCTTTCGCGCCCGATCAACCCCGTCACGGGCCGCCCAGAAGGCCGCACGCGTGCAGTCCGTCGTCGGCCTTGACGACAATCGTGACGCTGACGCTGCCCACCGCGGGCGCGTAGATGTCCGCACCGCCGGCAGTCTTGCCGCGAACGCTCAACCCATTCAGGGACATGCTGGCCGCCGGCTCGCACGCGTAGTCGCGGCCCGCGAACTGCACCTTCGACGGCGCCGCGGGAGGCCACAGCGCCCAGTCGTTCGTCGTGCGGTGCACGTCCCAGAGCCTCAGTCCCGCCAGAACAAGGACAAGAACGACGACGGCGCCGCCCAACCACGCGGCAAGCCGTTTCCCCCGCTTCATGCGGCACATTATTCGAGAGCGGTGGTCCAGGGTCCAATCACCCCGGCATGCGGCCTGCGCGGCCATGGCGCCTGTGAACCTGCGAGCGGACAATGGTCCTCGGAAGTCCATGCAAGGAGGTCTGCCATGCTCCTCTGGGGCGCGTTGATCTTGACCATCCTGTGGGTCCTCGGCGTCATCGCCAACATCGGCGGTGGGATCCACCTCTTCCTCTTCATCGCCGTCATCATGTTCATCGTGTATCTCGTGGGGCGCCGTCGGCCGGTGCAGTAGGGAACACCCGTTTCCCCGGGTTTTCCTTTCATCTGCTGTAGCTCCCGAACAAGAAGCGCGCTTCGCCGCTATTGTGCCGCGGACCCGCGGCACAATAACGGGGAAGCGGCCCCGCTGCGGGTCAGCGGCAGAGATGCCGACCCCAGCGGAGCGAGCATCACCCAGCCCGGCGGAGCGCGGCGAGCTTGCGCTCGAGAACCTGCGCGACGCCGTCGTCCTCGATCCCCGGCGCGTGCAGCTCGGTGGCCGCCAAAGCCTGAGGATGGCCCGAGGACATCGCATAGCCCTCGCCCGCCCACGTGAGCATCTCGACGTCGTTCGGCATGTCCCCGAACGCGACGACCTCCTCGGGCGGGATGCCCAGCGTATGCGCATACTCGGCCAACGTGACCGCCTTGTTGACGCCGAGGGGCGCCATCTCGAGGAGCGTGATGTCGAACGCGGAATGCGTCACGGCGACGAGGTGCGCGATGTGCGGGGCGACGGCGTCGAAGTACTCCTCGGGCGTGAGGCCCTCGATCTTCGCCATGAACTTCACGACCTCGTCCCCGCTCACAAGCCGCTCGAGCTCGCCGTGCCGCACGTGGTCGAGGAGGTGCCGGTGGTTCGGATACGCGTAGCGGGTCTCCATGACGAACTCGACGGTCGTCTCCGCCGCGAACGCCGACTCGGGGAAAAGCCCGCGGATGATGTCCCGCACCTCGAGCATCGTGTGCCGCGGCATGCCCTGCGAGGCGACGACGGACATCGTCGCGAGGTCGTACAGGAGCGCCCCGTTCGAGCAGATCACCGTGCCCGTGTGGCCGAGCTGTTCGATGAGCGGCGTGAGCCAGCGCGCGGGCCGGCCGGTGACGAACACGACGGCGACGCCCGCCGCCTCGCAGGCCCGGAAGGCCCGGGCCGTCCGCTCGGAGATCTGGCCCGCGCGGTCGAGGATCGTGCCGTCGATGTCGCTCGCGACGAGCCTCACGGGATCTCGAAGTAACCCGTGAGCTGCGCCCTGCCGAGGGTGTGGAAGAACAGCTGGAAGCCCAAGAGCGCGGGCGGGGTGTCGGGCCCGACGTCAAGGCGATCGACGTCGACGGCGTGCACCGTCACGATGTAGCGGTGCGGGCCGTGCCCCTGCGGCGGCGCGGCGCCCACGAAGCCCGCGTAGCCGCCGTCGTTCCTGAGCTCGACCGCGCCCTCGGGCAGGCTCGCGTCCGAATCCGCGGGCCCCATGCCGTCGGGGCTGCCGCCCGCGCCCTCGGGCAGCTCGTCCGCCGTCGCGGGCAGGTTCGCGACCGCCCAGTGCCAGAAGCCGCTGCCCGTCGGGGCGTCCGGGTCGAGGACCGTGACGCAGTAGCTCTTCGTCCCCTCGGGCGCGCCGGACCACGCGAGCTGCGGCGAAAGGTCCTTGCCGCCCGGGACCTCGAAGTAGCCGCTCGTCTGATTGGCCGCGAGCGTCCCGCCGTCGACGACGTCCGCCGACGTCACGGTGAACGGTTCGGCCTGCGGAAGGTCGTCGTAGGGATTGTGCTTGGCCATGGGCGCTCCTTGCTACGGGTCCTACAGCGGAAGGGTTTCCCGCATGTCGGCGCGGGTGGGCGGGTTCGCGCCCGGGCGGGACACCGTGACGGCGGCCGCGCGGGCCGCGAATTCGAGGATGCGGCGCAGCTCGTCGACGTCCACGCGGTGCAGCTCGGGGCGGCGCTGGGCGCCGTCGAGCTCGCGGTCCACGACGCCGCTCAGGAGCGCGGCCATGAACGAATCACCCGCACCCACCGTGTCCGCGACCCGCACCTTGGGCGGCTGGACCGAGGTCTCGCCGTCTGCGCAGATCGCCCACGGCCCGTCGCCGCCGCGCGTCACGACGACGATCGCCGGGCCCTCGGGTGCACCCAGCGCCTTCCACCGGCGGGCGGAGTCGAGCGGGTCGACACCCGGGTACAGCCAGGCGAGGTCCTCGTCCGAGGCCTTGACAACGTCGGCGAGCGCGACAAAGCGCTCGACGAGCGGGCGCACGGCCTCGCGGTCTGTCGTGATCGTGGGGCGGCAGTTCGGGTCGAAGCCGATGGTCGCGCGCGGGCGGGCGCGCTCGACGGCGGAGAGCACCTGGGCGGCCCCGGGCTCGAGGACCGTGGCGATCGAGCCCGTGTGGAGGAGGGTCGTGGCGCCGAGGATCGACGAGAGTCGCTCGCGGAGGTCGGGGAGGTGCCAGTCGAGGTCGAACGTGTACGTCGCGGCGCCCTGATGGTCGAGCTCCGCGATGGCCATGGACGTGGGCGTCCCGTCCGGCGGCAGCGGGACGAGCACGCCGGAGGACTTGAGGTGCTCAAGGAGCAGGCGCCCGTTCGCGTCGTCGCCGTAGCGGCCGATGAACTGGACTGGATGGTCGAGGCGCGCAAGCCCGATCGCAACATTCATAGGGCTTCCGCCCGGATGCGATTCGGTGCCGTTCGGCTTGTGGACAACGTCGATGAGGCCCTCGCCGATGACAGTCAGCATGCGCCTACGGTAGCAGTCTGGCGATGAGCGTGCGGCAGGTTTCGTAGGCCTCCTGGCCCGGGGTGATGAGGGCGAAATGGTCGCCCGTGGTCTCGTGGAGTTCGGCGGGATCTCCGGCTGCCCGCGCCGCCTCGACGTAGGCCTCCGAGAGCCCGAACGGCACTGCCTCGTCGGCGCGGGAATGCACCGCGAGCACCGGGACCCGCGTGGGCAGGCGGCGCATCGGGTCCGCGAGCGCGTACTCCTCCGGGTGCTCGGATTCGGGGCCGCCCATGAGGTTCGCGGCCGCGTCGTCGCTGAGCCTGAGCCGGTGGGCCGCTGAGAGGTCGAGGACGCCTGCCTGGCTCACGACGCCGGAGGGCACGACGGCGGGCGGCTCGCCTCCTGTGCGCGCGGCGTGGGCGGCGCGACCTGCAGCCCAGACGGCGAGGTGGCCGCCGGCCGAGTGGCCGAGGAGGGCGACCCGTGCGGAGTCGATCCCCTCGAGGTTCGCGAGGTGATCGATGCCCATGGCGACGTCGCGGAAGGTGGCCGGCCAGCCGCCGTCGCCCGCTGTCCCGCCGCTTCCCGCCCTGCGGTACTCGAGGTTCCACGCGGCGTAGCCGTGCTCGGCGAGGTCGAGGGCGGCGGGGACGCCGAGCTCGGCGGTCCAGACGTCGCGCCAGTAGCCGCCGTGAATCACGACGACGACGCCGCGCGCCGCCCGCGGCCCGTCACCGTCCGTGCCGCTCGAGCCGGGCAGGAACAGCTCGCCCCACTGGTCGGGGTGGGGGCCGTAGGGGATGCGCTCACGTGTCACCACGGGCCCAACCTTACGATGCGCCTTCCGCTGTCGGCCCCGGTTGCTACCTTGTTTGCATGGCCAGCAACTATGACCGGCTGGATGCCGGGCAGCGCGCGATCGTCGATGCGTCCGTCGAGACGTACGCCCGTGTCCGCCCGGCCCTCAAGGGCGTCACGAACGACGTGCTCCACACGCTCCGGGAGATGTTCAAGCACGCCGATGACGCCGAATCGCTCTTCATCACGGGGCGCACCAAGTCGGTCGAATCGTTCCGCGAGAAGATCTCGCGGCTCGACCCTCCCGCCGAACCGGGCGGCTCCCCCACGCTCAAGTTCCCGGACCCGTTCCGGACGCTCAATGACATGGTGGGCGTCCGCGTCATCACGAAGCTCCCGCGGGACAACGCCGTCGCGGCGAACCTCATCAAGCGCCAGCGCGACATCTTCGACTGCCGAGGCGACCGCGAGAAGGCGATCGGCTCCATCGAGTCGGGCACGTACGGGTACGCGAGCCGCCACCTCATCCTGCGCACGCTCCAGAATGAGGCCGTCAAGGAGTATCAGGCCGTCTTCAATCCCGAGCTCCCCGCGAACGGGAGCTACTTCTTCGAATGCCAGATCCGAACGATCTTCGCGCACGCTTGGAGCGAGATCGAGCACGACATCCGGTTCAAGAGCCAGGATCCAAGGGCGTGGAGCCCCCAGTTCGACCGGCAGTTCACGGCGACGGCCGCGATGCTCGAGGTCGTCGAAAAGGAGTTCGCGGAACTCAACGAGCGCTACGAGAAGGTGCGCAGCTTCTGGGACGAGTCCGGCGAAGGCGCCCTCCCGCTCACGCCTGACCGCATCCGCGACGTCTGGCAGACCCTGCTCCCCCACGTGGACCGCAAGGTCGACGACGACTGGGGCTGGGCGGCCGAGCTCGTCGCCGCACACGGCCTCACCGAGACGTGGCAGCTCGTAGAGCTGCTCGACGCCGAGCGCATCACGGAGGTGCGCAAGGCTCTCGACCACCGGTACTCCCCCGGCCCCGACCGGCTCCTCGACGACCTCCTCTTGTGGCGGTTCGGCCGCGCCCACATCGAGCTCACCGCCGAGCCTGCCGACGCCTCGCCCCGCCCGCGGCGCGACAGCCTCCAGCGGCGGCTCAAGCAGATCGAGCGGTACCGGTGAGAGCCACGGTCCGGAAGACGGGTTGTGGCCTGTGAGACGCACCCGGGCCGTCTTCTGAGCCCCAGGCTGTCTTCCCGCCGTCGTCCGCTGACTTGGCCCGGCGCCGTCGTCCGTTGACCGGACGGATTCGCCGCGCTTCGTTGCCTGATGCAACCATGGGGAGGTGACCCCGACCCAGACGCCCGAGACGACCCATGTCCCCGCCTCGACCGCAGACCGCGACGCGAAGATCGCCGTCACGGTCTTCCCCGCGCTCGTCATCGTCGCGGGCGCCATCGGCTTCCTCGCGCCGGACGCGATCAAGCCCGCGGCGCCATCGGTCCCGTATCTGCTCGGCGTGGTCATGTTCTGCATGGGCCTCACGCTCACGCCGCCCGACTTCGCGTCGGTCGCGCGCCGGCCGTGGGCGGTTGCGCTGGGCCTCGCGGCGCACTACGTGATCATGCCGGCGGCGGGGTGGGGCATCGCGACGGCGCTCCGCCTCCCGCCCGAGCTCGCGGTCGGGGTCATCCTCGTGGGCTGCGCGCCGTCGGGCACGGCGTCGAACGTCATGGCGTACCTTGCGAAGGGAGACGTCGCCCTCTCCGTGGCCGTGGCCACGGTCTCGACGCTCGTCGCCCCGCTCGTGACGCCGGGCCTCACCCTGCTCCTCGCGGGCTCGTTCCTCAACGTGGACGCGGGTGGGATGGTGCTCGACATCGTCAAGACGGTGCTCTTCCCCGTGGTCCTCGGCCTCGTGGCCCGAGTGTTCCTCGCGCGCGTGGTCGCGAAAGTCCTTCCCGCTCTGCCATGGATCTCGGCGATCGTCATCGCGGCGATCGTCGCGATCGTCGTTGCCGGCTCGGCCACGAAGCTCGCTGCCGCGGGAGGCATCGTGCTCCTCGCCATCGTCCTCCACAACGGCTTCGGCTTGGGCCTCGGCTACCTCGCGGGGAAGCTCGGCCGCCTGGACGGCAGGGCCCGCCGCGCGCTCGCCTTCGAGGTCGGCATGCAGAACTCCGGCCTCGCGGCGACGCTCGCGGCCGCCCACTTCAGCCCGCTCGCCGCGCTTCCCTCGGCGGTGTTCTCGGTCTGGCACAACGTCTCGGGTGCGGCCGTCGCGGCGTGGCTCGCGCGTCGCCCTCTCCGCTCAGACGCTCCCTGACCGAAATGTGACGCCGTGATGGATATCACACTCGAAGGATAGTGCCACTTTCCTATACAACTGGGGTGGGTCCGCAGCGGCGGGCCTCACCTCATTCAGGAAGGTCGGGGGACCATGACAGGGACAATTCCGGATATCGACACTGCGCCCAATATCGGGCGCCGAGAAATCGTCAAGAGCGCGGCATGGAGCGCGCCCGTCATCATGGGGGCGGCCTTCGCGCCAGCCGCCGCAGCGTCGACGCCCGCGTGGGACGTCGCCGTGACGGGCCAATGCTCGACGGGCCTTCTCGGCATCGTCGGCAATTCCGCGCTCACCTTCACCATCACAGCCGCCCAAGGAACTGTTCCCGCGGGAACAAGCTTCACGCTGAGCTCGAGTTCGCTTCTGAATGTGAGCGCCCTCGCGGCGAGCCCGAATACGCTCGTGTCAATCTCGGTGCTCGGGAGCAGCTCGGCCCTTCTGACGCTCACCGCACCGCTTTCGCAGGGGAGCTCCGTCACGATCGACCTCATGGGCGCCGGGCTCTTGACGGTCGGCCTCGCGTACACGTTCACGCTCCAGCTCAACGGGAGCGACCATCCCGCGAATCCGGCGACGGCGGCACCCAATTCCGCGTCCGTCTCGGCACTTGTCCAGGCCAACCTGGTGGGGATCCGGTCACTCGTGTGCCTGTAGCGCTCAGCTGAATGTGCAGTTGATGCGGGTGAGGTGCGCGCCCACCCGCGTCAGCTGCACACTCGCCGCAGCGATCCGGCTAGGCGATATCGAAAGCGTCCTCATAGATCTCGGTGCGGGCGCTCTGCGGGTAGATGTACGCCGCGGATTCGCGATACGGACCCATGAATTCGGGATCGGTCATCTGTTCCCGATTCTCTGCCTGAAGGGTCGCGAGATCCGGGTATTCGAACTCGAGAACGGCCTCGTTGTTGGCACCCGCCGTCGGGACGAGAAGCCGGGGCTTCGCCCAGCCCTTCGCCTCGCAGACGTCCGAAATGCGTTTCGCCAGGCCTGCGAATTCGCGGAACTTGCCGTACTGGACGATACAGACGGCACGGAGTCGGTACATGGGGGCGACCTCCTGATCAGCGTTGCGATTGACGCCGGGCACGGCTCCCCGTTCCGACCACGCCTGCCGACGGCGGGAGCGTAAGCCCGCCGGTCTCAGCCGGTCAATGGCGCGATGGGGCGTCCTTAGTCCCTCGTCGAGCGCAGGGCGGGCAGGGGCCAGAGGCGCAGGGTGTCAGGGCAGCAGCGTGCGAGCGGTCTCCTCGAGCACGCCCCGCACGGCCTGCATCACCGGGTGCCCGGCACTCGAGGCCCGCATCGACGTGAACACCGTGCGGTGCGGGGCGCCGGGGAGCTCCACGAGACGGGTCGACGGCGAGCGGCCGACCCACACGAGGTCCGGGAGGAGCGCGACGGCGTTGCCCGACTCGACAAGCCGCACGTGAGCTTGGAGGTCGGCGGTCTCGTAGCGCACATCGGGCTCGAAGCCGACCGAGCGGCACGCCTGTTCGGCCCAGTGCCGGGACGCGGCGCCGTGCGGCTCCATGACCCACGGGAGGTGGGCGGCGTGCGCGAGCTGCCGTACGCCGTCGAACGCGTCCCCCGACCCTGCGGGCGGGACGGCGAGCCGGATCGCGTCCCCGGTGAGGTGCTCCCGGTCGAGGCCCGGGTAATGCGGCGCGGCATGGTTCGGGTACTGCTCGGCGACGACGACGTCGAAGTCCCGCGCCCACGTCTCGTGCAGCGCGGTCTCGGGCTCGTGCTGGACCATCTCGACCCGCAGCGCCGGGTGCCGCTCCCGCAACGTGCGCAGGGCCACGGGCATGAGGGCGAGCGCCGCCGTCTGGAACACCGCGAGGCGGACGGTGCCGCGAACCTCGCTCTGGCTCGCGGCGAGCGCGGCTTCGGTGCGTTCGAGTGCGTCGAGGAGTTCGCTCGTGTGCTCCACAAGCACGAGTGCTTGCGGCGTGAGCACGACGCGCCGGCCGGACTTCCGCAAGAGCTCGGTCCCAACTTCCTTCTCGAGCAGGGCGAGCTGCTGCGAGACGGACGAGGGGCTGTAGGCGAGGGCCTCGGCGACGTCGGCCAAAGTTCCGCGGATGCTGAGCTCGCGGAGCAGGCGAAGGCGGCGGATCTCGAGCAAAGGTTCCCCCAATCGTTCGGGTTTCCCCATCATTATGCGTCAAAAACAATCACTTCTGCTTCTGTAATCCGCGGCACATACTGGCAGGAGACCCGAAAACCCCGCAAGAGATCGGACCAACATGACCACGCCGCGCCCGACCCATAAGCCCATTCCCGGCACGGTGCCGCACCCGGACGCCGTCCGCCCGCAGGACCTCGCCGACGAGGCCATCGCCCAGGTGCGCCGCTGGCTCGACGCCGCCGCAACCTTCCCGGTCGACCCGGCGGCAGCGCAGCTCGCCGAGGTCCTCAAGGATCCGAACGGGCTCGAGTTCACGGTCGGCTTCGTGGACGGCGTCGTCCGCCCGGAAGATCTTGGCGTCGCGGCCCGCAACCTCCGCGACCTCGCCCCCAAGGCGCCCGCATTCCTCCCGTGGCCGCTCAAGCGAGCCGTGCAGCTCGGCGGCTCGCTCGCCCCGGTGGCGCCCGGCGTCGTCGTTCCGATCGCACGCCGGGTGCTGCGTGAGATGGTGAGCCACCTCATCGTGGATGCGTCCGACGCGAAGCTCGGCCCCGCGATCGCGAAGATCCGCAAGCCCGGCATCCGGCTCAACCTCAACCTGCTCGGCGAGGCGATCCTCGGCGAGGGCGAGGCCTCCCGCCGCCTCGAGGGAACGCGCCGCATCCTCGAGCGCGACGACGTCGACTACGCGTCGATCAAGGTCTCCGCGACCGTCGCGCCGCACAACCACTGGGCGTTCGACGAGGCCGTCGGGGACATCGTCGAGTCGCTCGCCCCGCTGTACGAGCTCGCGGTGCGCAGCGCGAAGGCCGGCAAGCCGAAGTTCATCAACCTCGACATGGAGGAGTACAAGGACCTCGAGCTCACGATCGCGGTCTTCACGCGGCTCCTCGAGCGCGAGGAGTTCCGCGGCCTCGAGGCGGGGATCGTGCTCCAGGCCTACCTGCCCGACTGCCTCGGCGCGATGATGCGCCTCCAGGAGTGGGCGGCGGCGCGCGTCGCAGCGGGCGGGGCGCCCATCAAGGTCCGCGTCGTGAAGGGCGCGAATCTCCCGATGGAGCACGTCGACGCCGAGATCCACGGTTGGCCCGTGGCGACGTGGGGGTCGAAGCGCGAATCGGACACGTCCTACAAAGCAGTCCTCGATTACGCGCTGCACCCCGAACGGCTCGCGAACGTGCGGATCGGCATCGCGGGGCACAACCTCTTCGATATCGCCCTCGCATGGCTCCTCGCGAAGGCGCGGGGCGTCGATACGGGCGTGCGCGGCGGCTCGGGCTTGATCGAGTTCGAGATGCTCCTCGGCATGGCCTCAGCCCAGGCGCAGGCCGTTCTCGCGGACGTCGGTCATCTCCTGCTCTACACGCCCGTGGTGCACCCGGGCGAGTTCGACGTCGCGATCGCCTACCTCATCCGGCGCCTCGAAGAGGGCGCGAGCCAGGACAACTTCATGAGCGCGGTCTTCGAGCTGGAGTCGAACGACGTGCTGTTCGAGCGCGAGAAGCGGCGCTTCCTCGCGTCGCTCGACGCGCTGGACCGCGCGCCGTTCATCGGCGGCGACGACGCGAGGCACGGCGTGCCGCTGCCGAACCGGCGCCAGGACCGTCGCCACGGGTCGGACGACGGCGCAGCCCCCTCGCGCACGCACGGCTCCTCAGCACATCCCGCCTTCGCAAACACCCCGGACACCGATCCCGACCTCCCGGGCAACCGCGCGTGGGGCCGCGCGATCCTCGCCCGCGCCGAGCGCTCGACGCTCGGCGCCGACGTCGTCGAACGCCACACCCTCGGCACCGCCGGTGAGCTCGACGCCGTCGTGCGCTCCGCCGTCGTCGCTGGAGAGGCATGGGGAGCACTGAGCGGGGCCGAGCGCGCCGCGATCCTCGACGAGGCGGGCCGTGCGCTCGAGCGGCGCCGCGCGGAGCTGCTCGAGGTCATGGCGAGCGAATGCGGCAAGACGCTCGACCAAGGCGACCCCGAGGTCTCCGAGGCCGTCGACTTCGCGCACTACTACGCGCACCTCGCCCGCGAACTCGACACGGTCGACGGCGCCCAGTTCGTGCCGAGCCGGCTCACCGTCGTGACCCCGCCGTGGAACTTCCCGGTGGCGATCCCCGCGGGCTCGACACTGGCGGCGCTCGCCGCGGGCTCCGCCGTCGTCATCAAGCCCGCGAAGCAGGCGCGGCGCTCCGGCGCCGTGATGGTCTCGGCGATCTGGGAGGCCCTCGACGCTGCGGGAGTTTCCCGCGATGCCCTCCAGTACGTCCAGCTCGAGGACCGTGCCCTCGGGCGGCAGCTCGTTGCCCATCCCGACGTGGATCGCGTGATCCTCACGGGCGGATATGAGACCGCGCAGCTCTTCCGTTCGTTCCGCCCAGACCTCCCCCTGCTCGCCGAGACGTCGGGCAAGAACGCAATCATCGTGACCCCGAGCGCGGACCTCGACCTCGCGGCGAAGGACGTCGCGTACTCCGCGTTCGGGCACGCGGGGCAGAAGTGCTCGGCGGCGTCGCTCGTCGTGCTCGTGGGGTCTGTCGCGACGTCGAAGCGCTTCCGCAACCAGCTCATCGACGCGGTGCAGTCACTGCATGTCGGCTACCCGTGGGACGCGCGGAGCCAGATGGGGCCCGTCATCGAGCCGCCGGGCGAGAAGCTGCGCCGCGGGCTCACGCAGCTCGGCGAGGGCGAGCACTGGGTGCTCGAGCCGCGCCAGCTCGACAACTCGGGCAAGCTCTGGAGCCCCGGCATCCGCGCGGGCGTGAAGCCGGGGTCGGAGTACCACCTCGTCGAATACTTCGGGCCGGTCCTCGGCGTCATGACCGCCTCGACGCTCGAGGAGGCCGTCGCGCTCGTGAACCGGATCGACTACGGGCTCACGTCCGGGCTGCACTCGCTCGACGCCGCCGAGATCGACTACTGGACCTCGGCCATCCAGGCCGGGAACCTCTACGTTAATCGCGGCATCACGGGCGCGATCGTGCAGCGGCAGCCGTTCGGCGGGTGGAAGAAGTCCGCGATCGGCGCGGGCACGAAGGCTGGCGGGCCGAACTACCTCGTGGGGCTGGGTTCATGGGTCGACGTGCCACTGCGCGGAGCTTCCGGCGCGAACGACGACGGCGCCGCTCGCCTGAGCGGGCCGGTCGCCGAGCTGTTCGCGGCCGCCCGGGAGGCCATGCCCTCGGACGACGCCGCGTGGCTCGCGGCCGCCCTCGGCTCGGACGCCGCCGCGTGGGCCTCGGAGTTCGGCGTCGCGAAGGACGTGAGCGGGCTCGCGTGCGAGCGGAACGTGTTCCGGTACCGTGCCGTCCCCGTGACGATTCGCTTCGAAGGCGCGACCTCGGGGCATGGGGAGGCCGAGCTTGTGCGCGTGGCCGCCGCGGGACTCCTCGCAGGCTCGGCGCTCGTGGTGAGCAGCGCCGTCGACCTCCCCGGCCGCGCTGCTGATGTCCTGCGGCGCCATGACGCAGCGGTCGTCGTCGAGGACGACGCCGCGTGGCTCCGACGCGCCGGCCGCCTCGGCTCGGGCCGGATTCGGCTGATTTCGAGCCCCGTGGCCCCCGCCGCGGTCGGGCTCACCGAGGCCCTTGGTGGGACGCCCGACGTCGCGGTCTATGCGCACCCCGTGGTCGGCGCCGGCCGCGTGGAGCTGCTCCCGTTCCTGCACGAACAAGCCGTCTCCCTCACGGCGCATCGGTTCGGGAACCCGAACCCGGTCGTGGAGGCGATCACGCTCTAAGGCCTGCGGGTGGCCCGCGCCAAGCGGGCCACCCGACTGCCTTTGCGTCCGTCGGGCGGATTGACATTTCAAAAACTGTCACATGACCCCGTGACATTGACTGGACCTGTCATGGATCATGGACACGCTGACTGCTATCCATGGGGGACGCAACCAGGAGGTCCGTTATGTCATGGTTCACCCGTTTATCCCCACGGAGCATCGCCCTCGGCGCGCTGGCAGCAGGCGCGATCGCGATCGGCGGCACGGGGGCCGCCGCCTTCGCCGTCCAGGGCGTCCTGCCCGCGGCGGACCCGACGGCATCTGCAACGAGCACGGAGTCGCCGACCGACACGACGACGGCGTCGCCCACCGAAACGTCCGAACCCACTGAGACGTCGGAGCCCACGGAAACGGCCGAGCCCACCGAAAGCTCGGAACCGACGGAGTCTGCTGAGCCCAGCGACACCGAGGGCCCGGACGCCTCGGGCCCCGCGGGATTCGGCCTGTGCCACGCTTTCGCGGCCGGCGGCATTCCGACCTGGACCGCGCCGTTCAAGGCCCTCGCGAACGCCGCCGGAAGCGCCGCAAACATCCCCGCCTTCTGCGGAACTGTCACACCCGGGCAGTCGGCGCAGCACGAATCGGACGAGTCGGGCACCGAAACACCTGAGTCGTTCCGCGCGTCGCCGCACGCCGCGCCGCTCCACGCGTCACATTCCGGCGAGGGAAGCCACCACTCCGGCCGAGGCGACTGAGCTCCCGTCCCACAGCTCGGCCCCGGGTGGCGGCGGGTCGCAGCGCCGCCCCGGGGCCGGCCCCTAACGGCCCCAGCGGACTAATCGTCTGTCGGCGACACAACCGTCCGTGGGCGACATAACCGTCCGTGGGCTGCATAACCGTCCCTCGTAGCGCGTTGCGAGGGACGGTTGTGCATGTGACGGACGGCCATGAGGCCGAGGGACGGTCATGCGGTCGCAGTCCAGTGGGCGACGGCGCCCGACTGGCCGACGGCGGCGCCCGGCTGGCCGACGACGGCGCCCGACTGGCCGACGACGGCGCCCGGCTGGCGCGCGACGAGCCGCCGAGCGCTGGAGACGAGGTCGCCCATGACGGCCGAGGCGGTCGGTCGGCCCCCGGCGCCCGCGCCGTGGAACATGAGCTGGCCCGCGTTCTCGGCTTCGACGAACACGGCGTTGTCGGCCCCGCGAACAGCGGCCAACGGATGCCCTCGCGGCAGCAGCGTGGGGCGCACCCACACGCTCGGCCGCGCGCCGTCGTCGCCCGCCCCTCTTTGTCCCAGCTCCGCGCCAGCCAGAAGTTTGATCACCATCCCCGACTCCTTCGCCGCCGCGATGTCCTCCGCAGTGACGCCGGCGATCCCCTCGCAGCGCACGTCGTCGAGGCTCACGGGCGCGTGAAATGCGAGCGTCGCGAGCAATGCCGCCTTCGCCGCGGCGTCATGCCCTTCGACATCCGCCGTCGGATCCGCCTCCGCGTACCCGAGCCGCTGGGCCTCCGCGAGGGCATCCCCGAACGCGACCCCCGCGGAGTCCATCTGGTCCAGGATGAAGTTCGTCGTCCCGTTCACGATCCCTAGCACCCGCGTGATCCGGTCCCCCGAGAGGCTCTCGCGGATCGGGCGGATGATCGGGATCGCGCCCGCCACAGCGGCCTCGAAGCTCAGCTCGGCGCCGTGCCGGTCCGCCTCCTCGAACAGCTCAGGATGCTGCGCGAGCAGCGCCTTGTTCCCCGTCACCACGGAGGCGCCCCTGCGCACAGCTCGCAGGATGAGCGACCGCGCGGGCTCGATTCCGCCCATGAGCTCGACGACGAGGTCTGCCCCGTCCACGAGCGCCCGGGCGTTCGCGGTCAGCAGCCCCCGCGGAAACGCGACGTCACGCCTTCCCCCCGGGTCCCGCACCGCAATCCCCACGAGCTCGAGCCGCGCGCCCGATCGCGCCGCGAGCACCGCCGCGTCCTCGAGCAGGATCCGAGCCACCTGGCTCCCCACGGTCCCGCAGCCCAACAGCGCCACCCTGAGCACCCGCGGGCCGCCGATCACGGCGCGATCCCGGGCTCCCCGTGAGCTACGTGCTCAGCCTCCATGTCCTCCATGCGGGCGATGATCGCGAGGGAGAGCTCCATCGCCATTGCCGTGTCGCGCTCCTCGATCGCCCGGTAGAGGGCCTCGTGATCCTCGGTGCCCTGCCCCATGGCGTGCCCGATCGACTTGCGGAAGGCGGTGTTGAGGCTCTCGTACAGGTCGCTCAGGAGGTTGTTGTGGGCGGCGCTCGCCACGGACATGTGGAAGCGGAGGTCACCGTCGATGAACGCCGCGAGGTCGCCGCGGGCCGCTCCGGCGTTGCGGTCGTCGAGCGCCCGGCGCATCGCGGCGAGATCCTCGCCGGTGCGGCGCGCAGCGGCCAGCGAGACGGCGAGCGCATCGAGCCCCCGGCGGACTTCGATCACCTCGGCCCTCTTGCTGGCGGTGACTTTGCGGTTGAGCGCCACGGCTGCCTCGTCCACGGCGTCGACGTAGGTCCCGTCCCCCTGCCGCACCACGAGGAGCCCGGCGTGGACGAGCGCGCGCGTGGCCTCGCGGAGGGAGGCGCGGCTGATGCCGAACGTCTGGGTGAGCTCCGACTCGGACGGCAGCCGGTCACCGGGAGCCCACTCGCCCTCGCGGATGCGTCCCCGAATCTCCTCGATCACGGCATCGACCGTCGACACCCGGTTGACTTTGAGCATCCTCGGACCCCTTCTCGGTCTCGCACGAACCCGCCCGCCGCTTCCGCTGACGAGCCAGGGCCGCTTGCCTGCGATGCACATTAGCCTCACAACCCGCTCCATGGTGACTCATCACCCGGAGCACGCCGTTCGGCGTGCGCCTCATGTCTCGGATTGGCTAGGAAGTTCTCCACAGGCTCTTCCCTAAACATCAGACGCCTGATAATCATATGACATGACGACCCAAAAGTCGCAGACCCCAGAGCCTCGGATCTCCGACGGCGCCGGGGCACGCCGGTCGATGAGGATCGGCGTCATGTGCGGCCGTCTCCAAGGCTTCGTGGACGGTCATCCCGAGGAAGCCCTCGCGTGGGCCAGCTCGGGCGGGTACGACGGCGTGCTCTTCACAACACCGCGGGCGATCAGCCCGGAGCTCGACGGCGTGGCCCTCAAGGAAGCGGGCGAGCTCGCGGACCAGCTGGGGCTCTACCTCGAGGTGGGGATCGGCTCCCTGGGGCCGTTCGGCGATGCCGACGAGCGTCTGGCCGAGCTCAACGCGCACATCGATGCGGCGGCCGCGGCGGGGTGCCGGGAATTCTTCGCGTACACCCGAACAGAACGCCAGCACGCGAGCGTCCCGCACGGGGTCCAGCTCGCCGCCGTCCAGAAGACCCTCGACGCCCTCGTGCCACGCCTCCGCGACGAGGGGCTCCGCCTCAACCTCAAGACCCACGAGGACCTCTCCTCGCATGAGGTCCTCCGGCTGGTGGATGCGAGTGGAGCGGACACTGCTGGTCCGGACGTTGTCGGCGTGAGCCTCGACGTCGCGAACCTCGTGGTGCGTGGCGAGGATCCCGTCGAGGCGACGCGCAGGCTCGCCCCGCACGTCCACCAGACGCATCTCGAGGACGTCGCGCTCTACATCGTCGAGCGGGGACTCCGCCGGCGGCTCCGCCCGTGCGGCGCGGGCGTCCTCGACTGGGACGCGATCCTCGGGATCCTCGTCGAAAAATCCCCGGCGCGGAGGCTCACGCTAGAACAGCACGCGGGCCGGTTCGACCTCGACATCTTCGACCCCGCGTGGTTCGACGCCGAACCGCACGTCACGGCCCGCGAGCTCGCCGTCCTGGTCAAGCACGCCGTCGACTGCGAGCGCCGCGCCGCCTCGGGCGGGCTCCCGCACCTCGCAGCGTACGACGACGACGCAGGTCACCTCGCGCGGCGGGACGAGCTCGCCGAGAGCGCCCGCTGGCTCCGCCACATCCTCGACTCGATTTCGGAAGGCCATCATGGCAGTAGCCGTCGCTGAACCGCGGATCGCCGTCGCCCGGCGCCGCATCGTCCAGAGCGATCGTGTGCTCGTCGGAGCCCTCTCCGGCCTCGCGCTCATCGCCCTCCTCGTCGTCGTCGGCCCGTTCCTCTGGCACTACGACGCCAACGCCGCCGAGCTCACCGCGCAGCTCGCGGCGCCGTCGGCCGATCATCCCCTCGGGACCGACAACCTCGGCCGCGACCTGCTCGCGAGGGTCCTCGACGGTGCGCGGACCTCGCTCGGCGCGGGCGCCGTCGTCGTCGTCGCGGGCGCGGTGCTCGGCTCGGTCACGGGCCTCCTCGCGGGCGCGCTCGGCGGGATGGTCGACACGGTCCTCACGTGGCTCACGAACTCGATCCTGTGCTTCCCGTCGATCATGCTCGCGATGGCGGTCGTCATGGCTCTCAAGCCGGGGATCCCCGCCGTCGTCATCGGGCTCTCGATCCACTCGTTCCCCTGGTACATGCGCACGATCCGCGGCGAGGTCATGCGCATCGCGGCGCTCGACTTCGTCAAATCGACCAATGCCATCGGCGCGTCCCAAAGGCGCATCCTGTTCCGGCACATCTTCCCGCACCTCATCTCGACGATCGTGCTCCAGATGGCGGCCGTGTTCGGCGCCTCGGTGCTCTCGCTCGCCGCGATGGGCTTCCTCGGGATGGGCGCCCAGCCGCCCACAGCCGAACTCGGCGCCATGATCACCGAAGGGCAGCAGTTCTTCCTCACCGGCCAATGGTGGATCGCGGCCTTCCCCGGCCTGGTACTCCTCATCGCCGTCACCCTCACGACCATCGTCGCGGACCGTGCGCGCGAGCTGCTCGACCCGCGCGGCGAGTACATCGTCGCGGACTAGGAGCCCCTCATGCTCAAACTCATCCTCAAACGGTTCGGGGTCGCCGCCGCGACCATCCTCGGCGCGAGCCTCTTCTCCTTCTTCCTCCTGCGCAAACTGCCCGGCGACCCCGCGCGGCTCATCGGCGGGGAGCTCGCGGACGAGCAGACGATCGCGTCCCTGCGCCACACCATGGGCCTCGACGCCCCGCTGACGCAGCAGTTCTGGAACTACATCTCCGCCTCGTTCCATGGCGACCTCGGCTTCTCGTACTCGACGGGGCAGCCCGTGAGCGACCTCGTGAGGACTCGGCTCCCCGCGACCGTCGAGCTCGGGATCACGGGTGTCGTGACGGCCGTCCTCCTCGCGACCGTCTTCGCGGCAATCGCCGTCTACCGCAAGAAGCGCGGCGCGGACGTCTCGCTGCGCTTCGCGTCCTCCCTCGCCATGGGCTCCCCGCCGTTCTGGCTCGCCCTCGTGGCCATCCTGCTCCTCTCCGTGAACCTCGGGATCTTCCCGGGTCCCGAGGGACGCCTCTCGCCCAGCCTTGCCCCGCCGCCCACTGTCACGGGCTTCTACACGGTGGACTCGCTCCTGTCCGGCCAGTTCGGGACGTTCGTCGACGCCGTCCGGCACCTCATCCTGCCCGCACTCACGATCGCCGTCGGCCCGTTCGCGTTCCTGAGCCGGCTCTTCCGCTCGCAGCTGCGCAACACGATGCGCGAGCCGTTCATCGTCGTCGCCCGGAGCCGCGGCCTCACGCGCGGCTCGGTGTTCCTGCGCCACGCGGTGCCCAACTCGCTCCTCTCGCTCGTCGCGGCCACGGCGATGCTCACGGCGGAGACGATGACGGGAAGCGTGCTCGTCGAGAAGGTCTTCGGCTGGCCCGGGGTCGGGTCGCTCACGGTCGACGCGATCCTGCAGAAGGACTTCTCGGTTGTGCAGGGCGTCATCCTGCTCAGCGCGACCCTCTACGTGACGGTGAGCTTCCTCGCGGACGTCGTGTACGTCGTCGTCGATCCCCGCATCCGGGCAGGAGCCAAGTGACATGACCACCGAAGGCAGCACACGCACCATGACCATCGACGCCGCCCGCACCCCCGCGGACGAGGAGACCCTCCTCGACGTGCGAGGACTGCGGACTGAATTCCAGACCTCTCGCGGACGTGTGGCCGCCGTGCGGGACGTGAGCTTCACGATCCGCCGGCGTGAGCGGCTCGCGATCGTCGGCGAGTCCGGCTCGGGCAAGTCCGCGATGGCAATGTCGATCGTGGGCCTCATCCAGCCGCCCGGACGTGTGACGGCGGGCGAGATCCGCCTCGGCGGAACTGACCTGCGCGGACTCCCGGACCGGAAGCTCTCTGCCATTCGTGGCAGCCGGATCTCGCTCGTCTTCCAGGACCCCATGAGCGCGTTCGATCCCATCCGCAGCATCGGCTCGCAGATGATCGAGAACATCCGCGCCCACCAATCGGTGAGCAAGAGCGCGGCCCGGCGGCAGGCAGCGGACCTCCTCGGCGAGGTCGGCGTGACGAACGCCGCGAGCCGCCTCTCCGACTACCCGCACCAGTATTCGGGCGGCATGCGCCAGCGAGTCCTCATCGCGATGGCACTCGCGAACTCACCCGAGCTCGTCATCGCCGACGAGCCGACGACGGCGCTCGACGTCACCACGCAGGCGCAGGTCCTCGAGCTCCTCGATCGCCTGGTGACCGATCGCGGCGCCGCGCTCATGCTCATCACGCACAACCTCGGGATCGTCGCGGGCTTCTGCGACACGGTCAAGGTCATGTACGCGGGGCAGCTCATCGAGGAGAGCGAGAGCCGCGCGCTGTTCGCCGGCGCGGCCCATCCCTATTCGCGCGAACTGCTCAAGTGCGTGCTCCGCACGGATCGTCGGCAGGACGGGCTCCTCTCGACGATCCCGGGGACGCTCCCGGACCCGACCCAGCCGTTCACGGGCTGCTCCTTCGAGCCGCGGTGCCCGCTCGGCAAGGGCAACCCGCTGTGCCGCGGCACCGAGCCACCGGTCGTCGCCGTCGAGGGACCCCACGGAACCCAACTCGCGAAGTGCCACTTCGCCGGACAGCTCGAGCTCAAGGAGGAGAAGTGACCACGCCGGACCATGAGGGCCGCCCGGGCGACGGCAACGCCGTGGAGCGCGGGCCCCGCCCGGGCTCCGGCAGCGCCGCCGAGCGCGGGCCCCGCCCACTGCTCGAAGTACACGAGCTCTCCAAGACCTACCACTCGAAATCCCTCGGGGCGCGCCTGCGCCGCGCGAACGAGGTCAAGGCGCTCCGGGAGGTCTCCTTCGACGTCAAGCGCGGCGAGACGCTCGGTCTTGTGGGCGAGTCGGGCTCGGGAAAGTCGACGGCGGCCTCGTGCGTCCTGCGGCTCACGGAGCCGGACTCGGGCAGCGTGACGTTCGACGGCGTCGACGTCCGGTCCCTCTCGAAGTCCGAATTGCGCCGCCTCCGCTCACGCATGCAGATCGTGTTCCAGGACCCGTACGGATCCCTGGATCCCCGCTTCTCGGTCCGCGAGCTCGTCGAGGAACCGCTGCTCGTGCACGGCCTCCACGATGACAGGGCGCGGCGCGAACGGGCACTGCAGATGCTCGAGCGCGTGGGCCTCTCGGCCTCGCAGGCCGAACGCAATGCGCACGCGTTCTCAGGCGGCCAACGGCAGCGCATCGCGATCGCGCGGGCCCTCGTGCTCAACCCGGAGCTCGTCGTCCTCGACGAGCCCGTCACGGCCCTCGACGTGTCGGTGCAGGCGCAGGTCCTCAACCTGCTCACGGAACTCCAGAAGGAGCTCAACCTCACCTATCTGTTCATCGTCCACGACCTCGCCGTCGCGCAGTACCTCTGCCATCGCATCGCAGTCATGTACCTCGGCGAGATCGTCGAGATGGCGAGCTCCCAGGAGCTCTTCGACAACCCCCTCCACCCGTACACCGTCACGCTCCTCATGGCGGCTCCCGTCCCCGATCCAGACGTCATGGCGAGCCGCCGCACAGCCCTCGGGACCACCGCGCCCGCCGGTTCGAAGCCGGGGACCGGCTGCCCGCTGCAGCCTCGGTGCCCCGTCGGCATGAACCGTGCTGAGTGCGCGAGCCAGCGGCCCGTGCTCCGCGAGGTCTCGCCCGGGCACCAGGTCGCGTGCCACTACCCCGGCGAGCTGCAGGCGGCCGCCACGGCGCCACGCACCAACACCGCCATCCCCGAATCCCCGTCGAACCCCTGAACGATCTACCGAGGCTAGGAAGGAATACCCATGGCACGAACCAAGCCTGCGCGCGGCACCCTGTGGCGCGCCTCGATCGGCGCGGCGCTCGCCCTCGCCGCCGGCGCCCTCTCGGCATGCAACGCACCGAGCTCCGCGAGCGCCCCGACGGCGAGCCGACCGTTCACGGTCAACTGGGCGACGAACATCACGAGCCTCGACCCTGCGTTCACGTGCCCGGGCGACGAGAACAGCTTCGCGAGCAACTTCTACGGCCGCCTCGTCAAGCTCGCCACCACTGAGACGAGCCCCGGCGTCGCGCAGATCGACCCCGACCCGAGCAAGGTCCAGCCTGACTTTGCGACGAAGTGGGACGTCTCCGACGGCGGCAAGACGTACACGTTCACCCTCCAAGCGGACAAGAAGTTCGCGAACGGAGACCCGCTCGACGCGGCGGCCGTCAAGTACTCTCTTGACCGCACGCTCAAGATCGGCGCGTGTGGCGCGCTCTCGCTTCAGCTCGGCATTACCCAGCCCCCGCTCATCACGAGCGTCGAGGCACCCAACGCGACGACCGTCGTCATGCACATGACTCAGCCGTACCCGGCAATCCTCTACAGCCTCGGGCAGAGCCGCGGCTCGATCTACGATCCCAAGGAGATCGAGGCCAATGGCGGCGTGCAGGCGAACTCGCCCAACCAGTGGCTCCAGAGCCATACAGCGAGCAGCAGCGGGCCCTACGTCCTCTCCGAATACGTGCCGGGCAACCATGCCGTGCTCACGCGAAACCCCAACTACTATGGGACCCCCGCCCTCGAGCCGACCGTCCGCGTCAACTTCATCACCGCGGTCCCCACGCTTCAGGTGCAGGCGCAGAGCCGCGAGGCCGACGTCACGCTGGGTCTGCCCCCGCAGGCCGTGAAGAACCTCAGCACGCAGTCGTGCTGCAAGGTCGTGACGGCGGACAGCCCGACTCCCGTCACGGTGTCGATGAACTATCAGGGCCCGCTCACGAACAATGCGAAGTTCCGCGAGGCCCTCACCTACGCGGTCCCGTACACCGACATCATCAACAAGGTTGCCTACGGCTACGGCGATTCGTACTACGGGCCCGTCGTTCCCGGCATGGCGGGATACAACGCGGCGCTTGAGCCCGCGAGGTCCTACGACCTCGGCAAGGCAAAGCAGCTCATCGCCGAATCCGGCGTGAGCTCGCCGACGCTCGACCTCATGATCAACCCGACGGCGCCCGGCGTCTCCGACATCGCGACGCTGCTCCAGTCGGCATGGCAGCAGATCGGGGTCACCGTGACCATCGACGCGAAGCCCCCGGCGGACTTCACGACGCTCTTCAACCAGGGCAAGTACCAGTCCGCGCTGCTGTTCGAGAACAGCACCCCGATCGGCGGCTACGAGCTCCGCAAAAAGCTCACGTGCGGTGCAGCAACCAACAACCAGCACATCTGCATCCCGGGCACGACGGACCTTCTCAATCAGCTCAACAACACCGCCGATCCCGCGGCCCAGCAGCCCATCGTCGACGCCCTCGTGCAGAAGTGGCTCGAGAACTCGCCGACGATCATCCTCTACCGCGCGAAGTTCACCGCCGTCGTGAGCCCCGACGTCAAGCACTTCGCCTACGCCCCCAACTTCCGCCTCGCGGACTGGGGCCGGTAAACCGAGCTGACCAGCCCGCCGTCGTCGTCCGGCGCCCGGGCGGACGACGACGGCGCGGCGCCCCTCGCGCCCGCCCCATCCCTGCTTTGCCCCGCTTTGCTGCCCCTGTTTTTCAAAGGAGAAGAGATGAAGATCGGAGTCGACGGACGCAAGATCCCTCGCGCCGCAGACCACTCGCCCGTCGAGATCCTTGAGCACGCCGCGTCCCTCGGCATGGAGGGCGTCTACTTCCGCACCGTCCTCGACATCACGCCGATCCTGGACCTCGGCGTCCTGCGAGAGGTCCGCGAGCGTGCCGACGCCCTCGGCCTGTACCTGCAGATGGGCCTTGCGAAGGTCAATCCCTACGCGGCGGCCGAGGCGCCCGAGGTGCGCGTGCTCGGGGACGGCGACTACACGCGGGGGATCGTGCGGATGATGGAGGCGTGCCGCGAGGGCGCCGACTGCGGCGAGCTGTGGGTCGCGTGCGGCAACTACAAGGCGAACCTGCCCGGCTACTACGCGAACGACCGGTTCCGCACGGATGCGCCGTGGCCGGACCAGCTCGTTGCGATCGAAAAGTTCCTGCATCAGCTCGCGCCCGCCGCACTGGACCTCGGCGTGCACCTCAACATCGAGACCCACGAGGAGATCACGACCAACGAAGTCGTGCGGCTCGTCGAAGCGGTGGGCCCCGACGTCCTCGGCATCACGTTCGACTCCGCCAACGTCCTTGCTCGCGGCGAGGACCCGGTCGCGGCCGCGCGCCGCGTCGCTCCGTACGTCCGCGCGACGCACCTGCGCGACTCTGTCCTCGCGTTCACGGACTTCGGCCTCGCGCGCAGCTTCTCGCCGTGTGGCCTTGGCGTCATCGACTGGGACGGCGTGCTCGGCGCCCTGTGGGAGCACAGCCCCGACCTGTGGGCGTCGATCGAGCCGGCCGCCCCGACGATGCAGATGCCGATCGGCCTTTCCGACGACGCGTGGCGCGCTCTCCACCCCGACCTCGATGACGACGAAGTGGGGGAGCTCTTCCGCCTCGCACGTGATTACGACGAGCGGGCGCAGCGCGGCGAGGTGCCCACGATCGCCGAATTCCGGGCGCAGCCGTATGACGGCGAGGCGTTCATCCTGCGCAGCGCGGAGCACCTTCGGGCCGCGCTCGACCGGGTCGAGCGACGGGCCGTCGCGGCGCGCGGGTGAGGCCGGGCAGCCGCAGCTGGGGGTTTCGTCTTGAGGCCGTCCATCGGCGACCCTTTGTCGCCGTCGAGCCCTTAGCCTGAATCCATGACCGTCCGGAGCGCTGGCCTGCTGCTGTACCGCCGCCCCGCCGGGGCGCGCGAGGCCGACGTCGAGGTCTGGATCGCTCACATGGGAGGTCCTTTCTGGGCCCGCAAAGACGCCCACGCGTGGTCGATCCCGAAGGGCGAGTTCGCCGACCCGGAGGACCCGCTCGCCGCGGCAATCCGGGAGTTCACGGAAGAGATCGGCACGCCGCCGCCCTCGGCGGACTACCGCCTGCTCGGCGAGTTCCGCCAGCCGTCGCGGAAGCTCATCACCGTGTTCGCGGCCGAGGCTGACTTCGCGCCCGAGCGCATCGAGAGCAACGTGTTCCCGCTCGAATGGCCCAAGGGGTCCGGCCAGGTCCGGTACTTCCCGGAGATCGACGCCGCCGCATGGTTTGCTCTGCCCGCGGCGAGGGAGAAGCTCGTCTCGGGCCAGCTGCCCATCCTCGACGCCCTGGGCCGCGAGATCGCGGGCCTCAGTCGAGGTGAATCGTCACGTTCCTGAAGCCGCTGAGGTCGAGGATGAGCCGTCCCTCCCGCTCGTCGAGGCGTAGGAGAACGGCGCCGCACGAGGGGCAGCGCAAGATCTTGGCGGGCGCACTCACGTAGAGGCGAGCCTCGGCGATGGCACCCTCCGCGCCACAGCCACTGCACGTGCCGAGCGCGGCGGTGATGTCGATCGAGAACACCTCGGAGAGAGGGCCGGCGAGCGCATTGCCATCGAGGTAGTCGTCGTCCGCGGCCTGAGAGCGGGCCTGCCCCGTCCACACGTTCACGATGCGCCTCCTATTCCCCCGTACCGCTCGGTCTTGATGCGGTCCGGGGCATGGCCGAGATCGAGGAGCCAGCCGGAGACGGCCTCGACGAAGCCGGTGGCCCCGCAGATGAAGACGGCAGGATCGGCCCCGCCGTCGAGGACGTGGCGCGCGAGCGTCCCCTTGTCGAGCCGGCCCGCGGGCTCGCCGTCGGGTGCCTTCCTCGTATAGACGTAAGTGACCTCGAACGTCTCGGACCGCTCCACGAGCTGCGCGAGCTCGTCGCGGTAGAACACCGCCTCCGGGCTGCGCACCGAATAGAGGAGCCGGAACGGGGCGGGATGCGCGGCGGCCTCGTGCGCACGCACCATCGCCATGAGGGGCACGACGCCGGAGCCCCCGGCGATGAGCTGCACGGGCGAGGCATCCTCGGGCCGCCACACGAACCACCCGCCCACGGGGCCGCGGAGCTCGAGCTGGTCTCCGACGGCGAGATCCCGGACGAGGTACGGCGAGACCTCGCCATCGGGCAGCTCTTCGACCGTGATCTCGAGGCCATCGGGCGGCGCAGACCCGGAAACTGAGTACGAGCGCACGGCCTGATACCCGTCGGGGGCCGTCAAGCGGACGTCCACGTGCTGCCCGGCGAGGAAGCGAACCGAGGCGGGGAGGCGCAAGCGGATGGTGCGCGCCGTCGTCGTCTCCTCACGGACGGCGACGACGTCGGCGACCTGCCAGCCGCTCACCCGTAGCGCTCCTCACGCCAGGGGTCGCCGTGCAGGTGGTAGCCGCGGCTTTCCCAGAACCCCGGCCGCTCCTCCGCCGTGAGCTCAAGGCCGCGGACCCATTTGGCGCTCTTCCAGAGATACAGATGCGGCACGAGCAGCCGGACCGGGCCGCCGTGCTCGGCGGCGAGGGGCTCGCCGTCGAACTCGTGCACAATCCACGCTTTGCCGCCGAGCACGTCCTCGAGGGGGAGGTTGGTCGTGTAGCCGTCGTACGAGTGGAAAAGTGCAAAGCGCACGTGGCTGTCCACCCCATCGAACAGGGTGTCCACCGAGACGCCCCGCCACGCGGTCCCGAGCTTCGACCAGCTCGTCACGCAGTGGATGTCGACGACGACGTCCTCCTGGGGCAGCGCCATGAAGCCGTTCCAGTCCCAATGGCGGCTGCTCCCCGTGTCCGACGTGAACGAGAACACCCAGTCCTTGCGGTCGATGTGCGGAGTTGGCCCCGCGGACAGCACCGGGAATCCCTCCGTGAGGTACTGCCCGGGAGGCAATGCGGGAGACTCCCGCCTCCTGCGGCCCATGAAGCCAGAAGACACGATGCCCACTGCTGCTCCTCGCGCTCGTCGCGGCACGGTTCAGCTCGGACGATACGCCAGCTCGACGGCGAGGGCTAGGGATCGCGCAGTCTTGTGCGGAGAGCCAAATCACGCACACCAATCTGGGCGACAGCCTAATCCTTGCCGACTGTGGGGTGCCTACCATGGACAACGTCCCGGCAGCGTCGCCGGAGGCTCCCGATGGCACGAATGAGGAACACACGGTGGGATCAGTCAACGTCGACGACATCTTGGAGGACCTGCCCGCAGGCCTCGGCCGGCTCATCAGCAGGCCCCAACCCACGGACGCACCCGTCGCCCACGCCCTCATCCTCGACTCTGAGGATTCCGAACGAGACGTCGCTGGCGCGCTAGTCTGCCTCATGGGCGTTCGCGGCCGTGAGGCCCTGCCCATGGTGAGGCGCCTCGCGGTGAGCCGCCCAGTCGCCGTCGCCCTCAAGGGCACGCCGGGCGAGGCCCAGGAAATCGAGGAGCTCCTGCGCCCCGCGGGGGTGGGCCTCTTTCTCATCGACCCCACGGCGGGCTGGGACACGGTCCTCTCGATGGTCAACGGGCGGATCCAGAACACGGACTACCACAGCGATGTCCTCGCGCTCATTGAAGAGGACCTCTTCGCGATCGCGCAGACGACGGCGAAGCTCACCTCAAGCCACGTCGTGATCGAAGACGCGGCCAACAAAGTCCTCGCGTACTCGACGGTCTCGAACGACATCGACGAGCTCCGCCGCGCGTCGATCCTCGCGCGCCGTGGTCCGCGCAAGTACGAAACGCTCCTCAAGGACCTCGGCGCGTACCGGGAGCTGCACCGCACGCGGGGCGTGGTCCGCGTGCCCGAACGGCCCGAGGACGGGCTCAAAGAACGCGCGGCCATTGCGATCTTCGCCGGCGAGCGCGTGCTCGGCTACATCTGGCTCCAAGAGACGGGATCAGGTTTCGCACCGAGCGTCGATGACCTCCTGGTCGGCGCGGCCCGCCGCGCCTCGGCAGAACTCGTCCGGCACCGCAACGAGCAGTCCGTGCACCTGCGCGAGGACCGGATCGCGCGCCTCCTCTCGACGCCGGACGAGGCGGCGGCGAGCGCACAGTTCGCCCAGATCGACCCTGAACGGCCTGCGTGCCTCGTGCTCGTGGGGCTCAGCCCCGAGGCGCTGCGCGCTGCCGATGCCGATCTCAAGCGAGGCGAACTCGCCAATCTGGCCGCGATCCACGCAGCGGCGTTCAAGGCCTCGGCCGTCGTGGGCCAGTTCGGCGGCGAGACCGCGATCGTGGTCCCCGAGCTTCGCTCCGGAGACGCCGCCGCTGCGCTGCGGGTCCTCGCGGAGTCGATCATCAAAGACGCGCGCCGCATCGGCGTGGGCATCCACGTCGCGATCGGAGAGATCGCCCCGAGCCTCTTCGCCCTGCGCACGACGGCGGGCGAGACGGCTGCCGTGCTGCGCTGCCTCCGGAGAAAGGGTCAGCTGGCCGTCGGGACGCTCGACGATTTCGAGGCCGAGGTGACTCTCGACGAGGCGTCCCGCGCCTTCGAGTCCTCGCCGTTCCGGCACCGCGCCCTGACGCGCCTCTGCCTCGAGGACGAGGAACTCGCACAAACCCTCGTGGACTACTTCGCCGCAGGACTGGACGTATCCGAGTGCGGGCGGCGCATGGGCCTCCACAAGAACACGGTCTACTACCGCGTCGCGAAGGCGAGCCGCCTGACCGACCTCGACTTCGGCTACCCCGCGCACGTCGCGATCGCCGTGCTCCACCTTGAGCTCTGGAAGGCCAAGCGGCTCGCGACGGCGGCCGGCACGTGAGCGTCGCCGTCGCCCGCGAGGCCCCTGCTGTGGCGATGGAAGCGCTTCTGGAGGATCTCGCGGCCGCGCACCGGCCGTCGTCGCCCGTCGGACGCATCCCCGCGTCGATCCCGCACCTGTCCGCGGCAGATCCGCTCGGCTTCGGCATCGCCGTCGCGACGGTCGAGGGCGAGGTCTTCGGGGCGGGCGACGCGGACGTGCCGTTCTCGATCCAGAGCATCTCGAAGCTGTTCTCGCTCGCCCTCGCCCTGGCAGGCGACCCCGGGGAGGCGCTCTGGCGGCGCGTCCTGCGGGAGCCGAGCGGCACCGCGTTCAACTCGCTCGTGCAGCTCGAGGCCGAGTCCGGAATCCCGCGAAATCCGTTCATCAACGCGGGCGCGCTCGTGGTCACCGACTTCCTCATGGAGCGGCTCGGCGACGCGGGCGAGGCGGTGCTCGCTTTCCTGCGCGGCCTGTCCGGGAGCGCACGGATCACGGTCGACGGCGATGCTGCCGCGGCGGAGCTCGCCGCGAGCAGCCGGAACCGTGCCCTCGCGCACTTCCTCGCCGACTTCGGCAACCTGCACAACCCGGTCGACGCGGTGCTGACTCACTACGTGCGGCACTGCTCGATCGCGATGAGCTGCCGGGACCTCGCACGGGCTGGGCTCTTCCTTGCCCGTGGCGGCGTAGCCTCGCCCGACGGGCCCCGCGTGCTGTCCGCGGACAACGCCAAGCGCATCAACTCGATCATGCTCACGTGCGGCATGTACGACGCGGCGGGCGAGTTCGCCTACCGTGTGGGCCTTCCGGGCAAGAGCGGAGTAGGCGGCGGGATCCTCGCCGTGGTGCCGGGGCGGTGCACCGTGTGCGTGTGGAGCCCCGGCCTCGACGCGAAGGGCAACTCGGTGGCCGGTACCGCAGCTCTCGCCGAACTCACGGCGCGAACGGGCTGGTCAGTCTTCTGACCGGCGCAAGCTAGGCGGCAAGCGGCAGGCGCAGCGTGAAGACGCTCCCCACGCCGAGCTCGCTCGTGCACTCGAGCCCGCCGCCATGCTGGATGGCGACCTCCTGTGCGAGCGCGAGCCCGAGCCCGGTGCCGGGAATGCCGGCCTGGAGGGCGGCCGTGCTGCGCTGGAAGCGCGTGAACACGCGCTCAACGTCCTCGGGAGCGATTCCGAGGCCCTGGTCCGCGACGCTGCACACGGCCCAGTCGCCCTCGCGCGACGCCGTGAGTGTCACCGTCGTGCCGGACTCCGAGTACTTGAGCGCGTTCGAGACGAGATTATCGAGCACCCGGACGAGCCCGGTGCGGTCGCCGAGAACAGGAAGTTCGACGTCGGCCTCGACGCTCACGGCGATGCCGCGCCCGTCGGCGTCGGGTACCGCCGAGGCGGCCGCGTGGGCGAGCAGGCGCGCGAGGTCGAGAGGCGTGCGCTGGACCTCTGCTGTCGGGCCCTCGACGGACGCCGCCAGGATGTTGTCAACCATCTTCCGGAGGTGGCGCGCGTTCCGGCTCATGACCTGGAGGTCAGAGCGGGCCTCGGGGCTCAAGGACGGATCCTCCTGGAGCAGCTCGGCGTAGCCGAGGAGGCTCGTGAGCGGCGTGCGGAATTCGTGGGACATGCTCGCGAGGAAGCTGTCCCGCGCCCGCACGGCCTCGACGACCTCGGTCACGTCAGACGCCGCGAGCACGGTCCCCGCGTGGTCCCCGGTGGGGTCGTGGAACTCGCGCGCCGAGATCGAGACCATCCGCGCATCGGGCCCGCGACCGAGCCGGAAGACCTCGTGGTCGAGCATGTCCCCGGACTGGGCCCGAGCAATCGGGCGATCGGCGGGGGGCACGGGTTCATCGCCGGTCTCGCGGTAGACGAGCAGCTCGCCCTCGGGCGCCGAGGAGCGGCCGTCGGGCAGCGCGGCGAGGTAGAGCTGGCGCTGCTTCGCGTTGAGGAAGACGTTCTGGCCCTGGTCGTCGATGACGAGCACGCCGACATCGACCGTCTCGAGTACGGTGTCGAGGAGCCTCTCGCGGGTCTCGCTCCGCGCGAGGAGCTCCTCGACCCGGGCCTGCTGCGCGATCCCGCTGGCAGTCATGACGGCGATCACGATCGCGACCGTGATGAGCATGAGCGGCGCGACGAGCTCGGCGATGAACGAGTGGCCCGCCGACGCGCCGACCATGAGGAGCGGGGTCCACACCATGACGATCGAGGCGAACGCCCCGATCGCGACGACGAGCCGCGGGCGATGCCCCGAGCCCGCGAGCCACATGATCGGGAAGACCGCGATGAGCGCGAGCCCCGAGAGGACCGGTGCCCCGGCCGAGCGGACAAGCCCGACAGGGATGAAGTCGAGGACCGGGATAATGAGCGGCGCCCACGAGGGCAGGCGATGCCAGGGGATCGCCGCGCACGCCGCGAAGATGACGACGGCGAGCACCTGCCCCGCGACGAAGACGCCCTGGCGGGCGGGCCCGCTGTCCATGAACGCCGCGACCGCGTACACGAGCACGAGGGTCGCATTGAGGGGCAGCTGCGCGAGGACCACCCGTCCGCGGGGGCCCAGCCCGTCGAAGCGGCGTCGGGCCGCCAGCAGGACCTCGAGAAGCTTCTCCACGGTTCTCCCGTCACCTTCGTGGTTTTTCCCCACACAAGTTTGTGACATCGGACGTCAGAAATGATTGAGTTGCCCTGTAAAAAGGAGAAGCATGACACGTCGCGCGCTCGTCATCGAGGACAATCCGGATATCCGCCGCCTCCTCGAGGCGACGCTCAGCCGTCAGGGCTTCGACGCCACGAGCGCGGGGGCGGGCTATCCGGCCCTTGAGGCCGCGCGCCGTATCGAGCCGGATCTCATCACCCTGGACCTGGGCCTGCCGGACCTCGACGGCCTTGAGGTCTGCCGGACCCTGCGCATGTTCAGCAACGCGTACATCCTCGTCGTCACGGCGCGCGCAGCGGAGGCGGACCGCCTCGAGGCCCTCGACCGCGGCGCGGATGACGTGCTCCCCAAGCCGTTCAGCCCGCGCGAGCTCCAGGCGCGGGTCGAGGCGCTCTTCCGCCGGCCGCGCGCGGCCGCCGCCCCCGAGACCGAGCTCCAGACCGCCGCGCGCGTCCAGCGCGGGCTCCTCCCGGACCGCGCACCGGATGTGCCCGGCTACGACATCGCGGGCGCGTGCCATCCGTCGCGCACCGTCGGGGGCGACTTCTTCGACTGGGAGAGCGACGGCGCTTCGCTCGCCTTCACGCTAGCCGACGCGATGGGCAAGGGCATGGGGGCAGCGCTCGTCGCGGCCACCGCGCGTGCGGTCCTCCGCCCCGGGCGGCTCGAGCACGGCCCGGGAGCCCTCGTCGGGACTGCCGCGAGGGCACTCGAGCCCGACCTGCTGCGGCTCGGATCGTTCGTGACGCTCCTCCACACGCGGCTCGACGCCGCGACGGGAGACTTCACCTACGTCGACGCGGGGCACGGCCTCGGCGTCCTCATCCATCCGGACGGCGTGTGGGAGCGGCTCGAGACGTCGGGCCCCCCGATCGGCCTCCTCCAGGGCGCCGAGTGGACCGCCCGCGACGGGCGGCTCGAGCCGGGCGGCACGCTCGTGGCCCTGAGCGACGGCCTGCTCGAGGGGTTCGCGCACGTGGACGACGCGCTCGACGCGGCGACGGCCGCGATCGTCGGGGCCCCCGACGCGGCAGCGGCCGTGCGCTCGGTCATCAGCCTCGACTCGACGAACCAGGACGATACGACCGTCATCGTCGTCCGGCGCGCCCCCGCAGAAGACCACTCCGGGGCGGCGGCGTGAGGCCGCCTCAACGCGTCGCGACCACGGGGCCCCCTCAGGGCGCACTCGCGGTTCTTCACGCGGCGTCGCGCGTCCGCGGCGCGGCCCGCGGGATGCTGGGGTTGGCAGGATTCCAAACGCAGATGGGGGGCGAGGAGGAAAGATGAAGTTCGCCGTCGAGGAACGGGAAGGCTACACCGAGGTCGCGGCGCAGGGCCGCCTCAACATGGTGGGAGCCCCATTGCTCAAGGCTGCCGTCTCGGAAGCCATCGAGTCGGGGCACAAGCTGCTCGTCCTCAATCTCGGGGAGACGGAGTTCATGGACTCGTCAGGTCTCGGGGCGCTCGTGGGCTGCCTCAAGGCCGCGCGCCAGGCCGGGGGTGACCTCCGGATCGCCAACGTAGGAGAGCAGGTGCAGATGGTTCTCAAGCTCACGAGCATCGACCGGATCCTTACGCCGTACACCGCTGTCGAGGACGCATACCGCGATGCGTGACCTGCTCGCCCAGGGGCACGTGCGCGGGTCGGCCACGCCGCGGATCGTCGACGCGGTGCAGGACGAGCTGGCCCGCGTCTGGACCGACGCCATGGTCATCAACCTCGGGGACCGCCTCCCGTTCGAGCTCGCGGTCATCGAGGTCGTCACCAACACCGTCAAACACGCGCGGCCGCCGGGAGGCGAGGTCGAACTCGATCTCGAGGTCGAGATCCGGCCGGACCTCCTGCTCGCGCGCCTCTTCGAACTCGGGGCGTGGCCCGCGATCATCCCCGAGGGCTCGGGCGAGATGCCGAACCCGGAGGCCGAGGCCGGCCGCGGCCTCGCGCTCGCGCGCCAGCTCCTCACCACGATCACCTGCGAGCGGCGCGACGACGGGAACGTCTGGACGCTCACCCTCCGCCCCGAGCACGAGGCGGAATAGCAGCCCGGTCTCGGAGAGGACGGGACCATGACGAGAACGAGGGGCCGGCGCGCCTGCCGCCCGCCGGGGCGAGCCGCGGCCGCCGTCGCGTGTCTCGTCCTCGGAGGCGCTGCACTCGCCGCGTGCACGGCAGTCCCGACGACAGCGCCGCCCACCACGCCTGCCCCACCCGCCCAAACCCTCACAGCCAGTCCCCTCACGGCCCCTCCGGGAGCGCGCACCCCAGAGCCGCTCGATCCGGACGACTGGCCAACCTACCACCGCGACGCGGCCCGCACGGGTGCTGGACCGGCGTCGCCCGCCCTCGGCACGACCGGCGAGCTCGGCAGCGCGTGGCACACGAAGCTCGACGGCGCCGTGTACGGGGAGCCGCTCGTGGTCCACGGACTGGTGGTCGCGGCCACGGAATCCAACACCATCTACGCCCTCGACGCCGCGACCGGGCAGATCGCGTGGCAGCGCAGCGTCGGGGTGCCCGCGCGCGCTTCGGCTTTGCCGTGCGGGAACATCGACCCGCTGGGCATCACGGGAACCCCCGTCTACGACCCGGCCACGGGGCTGGTGTTCGCGGTCGCGGAGCTCTCCGACGGGAGCCATGTGCTCGTGGGCGTCGACGCGAAGGACGGCTCGCTCGCCGTGCGGCGCGAGGTCGAGCCGCCGCGCGGCAGCCGGATCGCGTACCAGCAGCGCGCTGCGCTCTCCCTCCTGGGCGGCCGCATCTACATCGCCTACGGCGGGCTCTACGGCGACTGCTCCGACTACACCGGCACCGTCCTCTCGGTGTCCACGACGGGCGGCGGGCCCGTCGAAGACTACGTTGTGCCGACCTCGCGCGAAGGCGGCATCTGGGCACCCGGCGGGCCGGCGGTGGACGGCGCTCGCCTGCTCGTGGGCGTCGGCAACGGCGCGTCGACCACCGACTACGACGGCTCCGACTCGGTGATCGCCCTCGACGCGTCGCTGCGGCGCACCGACTTCTTCGCCCCGAGCACGTGGGCGCGGGAGAACGCCGCCGACGCCGACCTCGGCTCGATGACGCCGGTCCGGGTGGGCCCGTACGTTTTCATGGACGGCAAGGGCGGGACGGCGTACGTGCTCGACGCGGGGCACCTCGGCGGGATCGGGGGCGCCCTCGCGCAGGCCGCCGCGTGCCGGGCCTACGGGGCGCCGTCCGTCACCGGCATGACTGTCTACGTCCCGTGCGACGGCTGGCTCCAGGAGATGACCGTGACCTCGCCTCCCGGCCTCCGCCTCGGGTGGCGGCTTCCCGTGCGCGCTGCCGGTTCCCCCGTGACCGGGTACGGGGCGGTGTGGGTCGTCGACTACGAGACCGGGGACCTCTACGCCCTCGACCCGGCGAGCGGCGGCATCCGGCGACACGCGCAGCTGGGCCCCGTGCCGCACTTCGCGAGCCCGACACTCTCGGGCGGGAGGGCCTTCGTCGGCACGCTCGACGGCGTCGCGGCCCTCAGCGTCGGATAGCCGGCCGAGCGGGTAACTGGCCACGGGATGGGCGAGAGCTGGCCATGCGTCGCCAACCGCACGCGTGGCCACCTCCCGCCCAGGCGTGGCCACCTCCCGCCCACGCGTGGCCACCTCCCGCCCACGCGTGGCCACCTCCCGGCGGCGCGGGACTCACCGACGCGAGCGCTACCGCGGACGACGGCGACCCGCACCCGAGTGCCTCGACTTCCCTCCCGCGCCTCCCGGTTTCCCCTGCCGAGCAGGCTTCGCGGCGCCGCGAGCGGGCTTCCCCGTGCGGGCGGCCTTCGCGGCGCGGCTTGCCTCGTTCCGGGACTTCGCCTCGGCCGACTGGGAGGCCGCGCGATCGGCCCGGCGCTGCTTCGCGGCTTCCTGCTGGCCGCGCTGCACCGAGGCCTGGCGGGAACTGTTCGCAGACCTCCCCCGCACAATCCCGATGAACTCTTGAACGGCCTCGCTCTCGTTGTCGCGACGCCACGCGACGCCGACCTCATATCCCGGAACCCCCGTGACGGGCCGGTAGCGGAGCTCCTTGCGGTTGAAGTGGCGGACCACGCTCATCGGAAGGATCGCAAGGCCCGCGCCGCCCTCGACGAGGTCGAGGCGTTCGGAGGCGCCGCCGTCGTACTCGAAGAGCTCGTCCTCGATCTCGGCGAAGGGCACCTCGTCGAAGGCCTGGATCTCGTGCCCCTTGGGGGCGACGACGACCGGGACCTCTTCGTAGAGCGGAATGACATGGAGCCCTTCGCGGTCCACGGGGAGGCGGACGAACGCAATGTCAGCGCGGCCCTCGCGCACAGCGGCGAGCTGGGCGCCGTCGTCGGCCATCTCGGAGGCGAGCGTGGCCTCGGGGAAGCGCTCCTCCCAGCGGCGGAACCACTTGCCGGGCGAGACGCCGGCGACAAACGCGACGCGAAGACCGGCCGGGGCGAGGCTCTCGGAATCCATGCGTCAACCGTAGCCCGATAAGTCTTGAGAGGGGCCACGGGTGGCGTCGTCAGCACGCTGCCCGCCAAGGGTACGCGGCGTCCAGCTACGCTTGATCCATGACTTCCCGCAAGCCCCAGTCCATGAAGCCTGCCACGGCCGCGAAGAAGCTGGGCATCTACCTGCCCGCGACCCCGGCCGAGTTCCAGGCAGGCGAGGTGTCGCGCGAGCAGCTCGACGAGCTCCAGTCGAACCCGCCGGAGTGGCTCGCAGACCTGCGCCGCAACGGCCCCCACCCGCGCCCCGTCGTCGCGCAGAAGCTCAACGTGACGATCAGCGGCCTCGCCCGTGGCGGTGTCAGCGAGGCGCTGACCACCGAAGAGATCTCTGAGCTCCTGCAGAATCGGCCGCAGTGGCTCGTCGACGAGCGCGCCAACATGGCGGCCGTGCGCGAGGAACAGAAGCGCATCCGGGATGCCGCGGCGGCCAAGTCGCAGAAGAAGATCAAAGCGGATCCGCGCCACTACCACTGAGCCGGGTCCGGCCCGCGGCCGGGCCCCGTCAGACCGGGAGGTTGGCCTCGAGGAGCTCGCGGTGGGTCGTCGCGGCCTCGTCGTGCAGATGCGAGCCGGCGTCGGTGAGCTCGACGTAGAGGGAGCGGCGATCGTCGGCACAAGCCGCGCGGCGCACGTAACCGGCCTTCTCGAGCCGGTCCACGATCTTCGAGAGCGCACTCTGCGTCATGGGCGAGACCGAGGTGAGGTCCTTCATGCGGCATCCCTCGGAGCGGTGCTCGGCGAGGAGGTCGAGCGTCTCGAACTCGTTGAGGCCGATGCCGTGCCGCGAGGACAGCTCGCGGTCGAGGGCGTTCGAGGTCTTGAGATAGGCGCATTGGAGGGCTCGCCATTGTTCGACGAGTTCGTGCGTGGCCTCCGTGGACATGCCCCGAGTATACCTCGACACGGAATCTAATTCCACATCATTCTTTTCCTTGTCATTGAATGATGCGTCATGTAATGTCGTGGGCATGGCGCAAGATCTGACAACTCTGACCACCTTGGCCGCCCCTCAGACCCCCACGACGCCGCGCGGCGACTCCCGTTGGACCCGCGCGCAGTGGCTCCTCCTCACCACCCTGTGCGTCGTCCTCGCCCTCGACGGCCTCGACGTCTCGATGGTCGGCGTCGCCCTTCCCTCAATCGGCCGTGAGCTCGGCCTCGGCACGGGCGCGCTCCAGTGGATCGTGTCCGGCTACGTTCTGGGCTACGGCTCGCTCCTCCTGCTCGGCGGGCGCATGGCGGACCTCCTCGGGCGGCGCAGGATCTTCCTCATCGCTCTGAGCGTCTTCGCCGCCGCGTCCCTCTTGGGCGGCCTCGTGAGCGATCCGACCCTGCTCATCGCGACCCGCTTCATCAAGGGCCTCGCCGCGGCGTTCACCGCACCGACGGGCTTCTCGATCATCACGACGAACTTCGCGGAAGGCCGCGAGCGCAACCGCGCCATCTCCATCTACACGACGTTCGGGGCGAGCGGCTTCTCGCTGGGCCTCGTCGTGGGCGGGCTTATGACGGCGCTCAGCTGGCGCTGGACCTTCCTCTTCTCCGTGCCGATCGCCGTGGCAGCGGTGATCCTGGGCCTGCGCTTCATCCCGCGGGACCGCGCAGCGGGCGACGGCGGACACGACGTCTGGGGCGCCGTCACCCTTTCGGCCGGCATGCTCGGGCTCGTCTTCACGCTCGTCTCGGCCCCCGACGCGGGCTGGGGCTCCGCGCAGACGATCGCGGGCTTTGTGCTCTCGGCCGCCGTCCTCGCGGCGTTCGGATGGATCGAGTCGCGCGTGAAGCACCCCCTCATCCGTTTCGGGATCCTCCGCGAAGGCTGGGTCGCGCGCGCCAACCTCGCCGCCGTCGCCCTCTTCGGCTCCTACCTGAGCTTCCAGTTCATCGTGACGCTGTACCTGCAGTCAGTTCTCGGCTGGGCACCGCTCGCGATGGCACTCGCCCTCCTTCCGGCGGGGCTCATGGTCGCGGGGAGCGCGCCGTTCGCGAGCCGGCTCATCGACCGCTTCGGGGCGACGCGCCTCGTCGTTGCGGGCCTGCTCTCCCTCTCGCTCGGCTACCTGCTATTCCTCCGGATCGGCACGCATCCGGTCTACGCGCTCGACATCCTGCCCTCGGTCCTCCTGCTCGGCGTGGGCTTCGCGCTCGGCTTCCCGTCGATCAACGTGCAGGCGACGGCGGGCATCCACGACGCCGAGCAGGGCCTCGCCGCCGGGCTCATCCAGACGAGCACGCAGGTGGGCGCAGCCCTCGTGCTCGCGGTCACCACGGCGCTCGTGGGGTCCGGCGGGCACGCCGGCCATGCGTCGGCTGAGGCCATGCTCGACGTGTTTCGGCCGGGCCTCGGGCTGAGCACCGCGGTCGCGGTGGCCGGGCTGCTCATCGCGGTCGCGCCGCGGTGGTGGCAGGTGCGTCGCCGCCCGGCGGGCGCGCGCGCCTGAGATTGGCCAAGCGTGGGGTGAGAGGTGGCCACGCGTGGGGTGAGAGGTGGCCACGCGTCACGCTGCTGGCGACGCGTGGCCACCTCTCGCATAACCCGTGGCCACCTCTCGCATAACCCGTGGCCACCTCTCGCGCTGTCAGTCCTGGTGGAGCTGGACGAAGTTCCCGAACGTGTCGTCGAACACGGCGGCCAGGCCAGCCGGACCTTCGGCGGGCTCGCCCTGAAAGGCCACCCCGGCGGCCGTGAGCCGCTCGTAGTCCGCGCGCACGTCCGCCGAGCCGAACACGATCGCCGGGAGCCCCTGGGCGTAGACGCCCCGACGGTAGGCCTCGGCCACGGGGTTGTCGCTCGGCTCGAGCAGGAGCCCGAGCCCCGGCGTGCCGGGCGACGACACGATGAAAAGGTGAGCCTCAGGCAGGGCCATGAGGGTCTCGAAGCCGAGCGTCTCCGTGTAGAAACGATGGGCCGCGGCTGGATCGGTCACGTGAATGCTGCACATCTTGACTCGCATGCAGTCAACCCTAGGCGCGTGAGCGCGGGTGCACGAGGGCTTCGAGTGCCAAGGCGAGCGGACGACGGCGGCGCGCACCCGCCGTCGTCCGCTCGCCTTCGTCGCCCCGCCCGCCTGGGCGCCTGCGAACCTCAGAGCTCGCGTTCGGCGTAGACGCGCAGGGCGTCCCGCACGAAAGTCGCCCCCTCGGCGCCGCCGTAGTTGGCCGCGAAGCGCTCGTCGGAGACGTACATGTCGGCGAGGCCGAGCACGTAGGCCTTCGCGGGCCCCTCGGGGTAGCCCGGCGTGCCTGGGATCGAGCCAAGCCATTCGACGTGCCGCGCGGCGAGCGTCTGGGCCGTGTCGCTCTCGGGCGACGCGCCGCTCGACGCCGCTGCGCGCCAGTCATCGATGAGCCGGGAGATCCGCCCCTTCCACTCCTTCTGGCCCTCGGCGCCTAGGCCGCGCCACCATGAGTCGCCGTCCGCGTACGCCTTCGCTCCCCAGCGGGCCTCGACCTCGTCCTTGTACCGCGTGTGGTCGAACCCATCGAACATGTCCTGTGCCATGAGCTGGCCTCCTTCCTCCAGTTGCTGAATCGTCGACTCGACGGCCCGCGCCTGGCGCGCGAGCCGATCCTGCTCCTGCCGCAGCCACGCGAGATGCGTGCGCAGCGCGGCACTCTGGTCCGTCTGGTTCTCGAGGACCTCCGCGACGGCCGGCAGACCCAGCCCGAGTTCGCGGAGCAGGAGGATGCGCTGGAGCCGCACGAGCGATTCCTCGTCGTAGTAGCGATAGCCGTTGTGGCCCACGCGGCTCGGCTCGAGCAGCCCGATGCTGCCGTAATGGCGCAGCGTGCGGCTCGTGGTGCCTGCAAGCTTGGCGACCTCTTGGATGCTCCAGTCCATGCGTTTCCTCCCTGCCTCTTCGAGCGTAGAAGTTGACGCGGCGTCAAGGTCAAGTGGTCAGGCAAAGTGCTGCCCTCCCCCGCTTCTCCGGGGGAAATGACCCACGGAAATGCGGCTTTGGGCAGCCCGTGATCTCAGAAACGCTAGCCGCCCCGCCCGCTGAGCCGGTCCACTACGGCGAGCAGCTCCTCGAGCGAGGTCCCGAACGCCTTCTCGGGCCAGCTTCCGGCGAGTGAGGAGTAGTGATAAAGCCCCTCGCCCATGAGCATGACGGCCGTGGCGACGGCGGGGTCCGGCACCTCGCGCCGGATGAGCTCGAGCCACGCGGCGTCGATCTCCTCGAGGGCGGCGAGCGCGCCGACGTGCCCGGCCTGGGCGAGCCGGACGGCCGCGACGAAGAGTGCGTCCATGTCGGTCCCCGAGTTGACCGACGTCCGGACGAAGTACCGCGACGGCCCGTCGGGATCCGCCGCCATCAGCTCGCGGTCCGCGGAGGCCGCCTCGTGGAGCGCCGCGAGAAGGGCGTCCGCGAGCGCGTCCTTGCTCTTGAAGTGATAGAGGAGGCCGCCCTTCGAGACCCCCGCCCGCGCAGCGACGGCATCCATCGTGGCGGCGCGCTCGCCCTCGGAGACGAGGAGGTCGCGATACGCGGCGACGAGCGCCTCGCGGGCCTTGGGCGGTCTGGGCATAAGGAAACTGTACGTGGTGTTGTAACTAAACCGTCCAGACGGTAAAGTTATCGAGTCGGGCCACACCCCAGCGCCCGGCACACCAAGGAGTCATGATGGTCCACATCGCCTCGCGGCCCGAGATCGGCACGCACCCCGCCACTGCGCGACGCTGGCTCGCGCTCACCGCACTCATGTTCCCGGTGCTGCTCATCGCCGTCGACAACACCGTGCTCGCCTTCGCCCTCCCCGCGATCTCGCTCGCGCTCCAACCGGGCAGCACCGAACTCCTGTGGATCGTCGACGCCTACGCGCTCGTCCTCGCCGGGCTGCTCGTGCCGATGGGCAGCATCGGCGACCGCTTCGGGCGCCGCCGCATCCTCCTCATCGGCGCCACGGGCTTCGCAGCTGTCTCCGCGGCCGCCGCCCTCGCCACGGACGCGGCGCAGCTCATCGCCGCCCGGGCACTGCTAGGCGTCTTCGGCTCGATGATCATGCCCGCCACACTCTCGCTCATCCGCAACATCTTCGTGGATGCGACGGAACGCCGGCTTGCGATCGCCATCTGGGCCGCGGCCTATTCGGGCGGCGCGGCGCTCGGCCCGCTCGTCGGCGGCGCACTCCTCGAGCATGGTGCGTGGGGCTCGTTGTTCCTTCTCGCGGTGCCCGTGCTCGTCCCCCTCCTTGTGCTTGCGCCGCTCCTCGTGCCCGAATCCCGGGACCCCGTGCCGTCGCCCGTCGACGCGACGAGCATCCTGCTCGTCATCGCCTCCGCGACCGCGGTCGTCTACGGGGTCAAGGAGCTTGCGCACGACGGCGGCGCCCCCGCCGCGCTCGTCCTCACCGCTGGGCTCGTGGCCGGGTGGGTCTTCGTGAGGAGGCAGCTGCGCCGCGCGGCGCCGATGCTCGACGTGCGCCTCTTCCGGACGCGCGCGTTCAGCGCGGGACTCGCCTCGAACCTCCTGAGCATCTTCTCGCTCGTCGGCTTCATGCTGTTCCTCTCGCAGCACCTGCAGCTCGTCGCCGGAGCATCCCCGCTCCGGGCGGGCCTGCTCATGCTCCCCGGCCTCGCGCTCACGATCGTGACCGGCCTCGCCGCCGTGCGGCTCGCCGCGCGCTTCTCGGTCCGCGGCGTGATGGTGACGGGCCTTCTGCTCAATGCATCGGGCTACGTGATCGTGCTTGCGTTCGGCCGCGACGGCTCGCTGCCCGCGCTGCTCACAGGCTTCGCCGTCGTCGGGGCGGGCGTGGGCCTCGCCGAGACGCTCTCGAATGACCTCATCATCGCGAGCGTCCCGCGTGCGAAGGCGGGTGCAGCGTCCGCGATCTCAGAGACGGCGTACGAGCTCGGCGCCGTCATGGGAACGGCCATCCTCGGGAGTGTGCTCGGCGCGGCGTACCGGCTCAATGTCGCGATTCCCGGCGGGCTCCCCTCCGACGCCGCGGCGAAGGCCCGCGAGACGCTCGGCGGAGCGGTCGACGCCGCGCCGCTTCTCCCCGGGCCTGTCGCCACCGAGCTCCTCGAGTCGGCGCATCGCGCGTTCGATTCCGGCGTCGGGGCGACCGCCGCCATCGGCGCGGTGCTCATGCTCGTGGCCGCCGCCGTCGTCCGTCGGGCGCTCGGCACCCACGGAAGGTGACCACCGGACGGAAGCGCTTCAGTGGACCTTGTCCTTGAGGAACTGCACCGAGCGCGACCACGCGAGCTTGGCTGCCTCGGGCCGGTAGTTCCCCTGCGGGTTGGAGTCGTTCGCGAACGCGTGGCCGGCGTCGTAGAAGAAGAACTCGACCTCGGCTCCGGACTCTCGCCGGATCTGCTGCTCCTGCTTCCGCGCCTCGGCGGCCGGGTAGCCGCGGTCGTGCTCGCCGTAATGGCCCTGAACTGCGGCGCGCACGCCCGAGAAGTCATTCGGCACGCCCTGCCCCACCCCGTAGAACGGCACGGCAGCACTCACCCGGTCACCTTGCTGGGCGGCGAGCTGGAGCACGAAGCCGCCGCCCATGCAGAAGCCGATCGCCCCCACGGTCGCGCTCGTCACCTCGGGCAGACTGAGGAGGTAGTCGACGGCGCCCGCGAGGAGCCGCGCCCCTTCCTCCTCGGGGAGGCTGCGCATGATGCGGGCGGCCTCGGCGCCGTCGTGCGCCACGCGCCCTCCGAAGAGGTCCGGGGCGAGGGCCACGAAGCCTTCGGCGGCGAGGCGGTCGGCAATGTCGCGGATGTGGTCGACGAGCCCCCACCACTCCTGGATGACGATGACGCCAGGGCCGGAGCCTGCGGCGGGCAGCGCGAGATAGCCGTGAGCCTCGCGGCCCACCGAGGGAAACGTGACGTTCTGAAAGGGCCTCTGTTCGCTCATGGAACCACGCTAGCCCCGGGCGTAGCGTTGACGCATGGACTGGCTGCTGTGGTTCAGCGCGCCGGACTACCAGCTGGCGCGCGTCGTGCTCCAGCGGGGCATCGCCGTCCTCTTCTTCATCGCGTTCCTCTCGAGCCTCAACCAGTTCCCCGCACTGCTCGGCGAACGCGGCCTCCTGCCCGTGCCCGAGTTCATCGCCGCGTTCCATCGCCTCCGCCGGCCGACGCTGTTCCGCTGGGGGTACTCGGACAGGCGGCTGCGCTGGATGTGCGGAGCCGGGCTCGCGATCTCGGGGCTCATCGTGCTCGGCGTTCCCCAGCTCGGGCCGCCCTGGGTGCCGCTGCTCGCGTTCCTCGCGCTGTGGGGCCTCTACATGTCGATCGTGAACGTGGGCCAGACGTTCTATAGCTTCGGCTGGGAGATGCTCCTCCTCGAGGCGGGTTTCACCGTCGCGTTCCTCGGCTCGGACCAGAGCCCGCCGCCCACGGCCGTGCTCCTCGTGACGGCGTGGCTCGTGTTCCGGCTCGAGTTCGGTGCGGGGATGATCAAGATCCGCGGCGGGTCCGAGTGGCGCAACTTCACGGCGCTCTACTACCACCACGAAACCCAGCCGATGCCGGGCCCGCTCAGCCGCCAGTTCCACCTCCTGCCGAAGCGCCTGCACCGGGCCGAGGTCGCGGGGAACCACTTCGCCCAGCTCGTCGTCCCGTTCTTCCTGTTCGCGCCGCAGCCGCTCGCGACCATCGCGGCGGCGCTCATCATCGTCACGCAGCTGTGGCTCGTGCTCTCGGGGAACTTCGCGTGGCTCAACTGGTCCGCGATCGTGCTCGCGTTCTCCGGCGTGAGCGACCGCGTCGTGCACGCGGCCCTGCCCTTCACGCCGGCCCGCTACTCGACGGCGGCGTGGGCCGACACGGCGGCGGCGCACGACGGCGTGTGGTCCGGCGGGCTCTTCGCCGGCGGACTGGGCGAGGCGACCGGATACCCTGGCGACGTGTTCGCGTGGGCATGGGCCGCCGTCGTCCTCGCCGCGAGTCTGCTCCTCGCCGTGCTCGGCTATTGGCCCGCGCGCAACCTGCTCTCGCGGCGGCAGCTCATGAACGCGAGCTTCAACCGCTGGCAGCTCGGCAATACGTACGGGGCATTCGGGAGCGTGACGAAGCACCGGGTGGAGATCGTCGTCGAGGGGACGCTCGACGACGATCCGACGGAGGACGCCGCATGGCGCGAGTACCGCTTCAAGGGCAAGCCCGGCGAGCCGGGCCGCGTCCCGCGGCAGTGGGCTCCGTACCACCTGCGCCTTGACTGGCTCATGTGGTTCCTCCCCCTGCGCACCGTGCACGAGGAGTGGTTCTACGCGTTCCTGTTCAAGCTTCTCGAGGCGGACCCCGCGACGCTGCGGCTGCTCCGCGCGGACCCGTTCGACGGCGTGCGGCCGCGCTGGGTGCGCGTGCGGAATGCGCTGTATGAATTCTCGACCCATGAGGAGTTCCGTGCGACGCGCGAGCGCTGGGTGGTGACTCCGATGCGGGTGCTCATCCGGCCGGTGCAGCTCAAGGACGTCGCGTAGGGCGGGAATCCGTCACACCGACTCGGGCCGGTTGCAGGCCGAGACCCTCCAGAGACGACGACACCCCCGGTCCGAAGACCGGGGGTGTCGTCGATGTCCCGAGACATCATGGGTGCGCGAGGCGGTGTGTGATCTCAGGACATAGGCGACACGTGTCTCGCGACATCGGCGACAGCTGATACGCGACACATGTCTCGGGA